>NZ_JMDX01000004.1:0-69400 GCF_000935845.1 Paenibacillus sp. E194 | reverse complement strand
CAATCTTTAAGAGCTTCAAGGAGCCCGGAAGAGGTTCGCGAGCGTTCTGCACAGTCACGAGTGTTTCTTTCTCACTTGTAATCGTGAACTCGATGAGCTTTTTATCAATAAGATAGCCATCTGGAGCTTTAGTCTCTTCGACAAAGTAAGTGCCCGCCTTCAGATTTGGAATCAGAATAAGTCCATCCTTATCCGTAGTCTGAATTGAATACGGCTTACCGTTCTTATCCAAGAGAGGTTGCTGGTTCTCGTCAAGGAGACGGAATTGAGCGCCTTCAAGCCCTTTATCTTTCTTACCCGTTTCAATCTTTAAGAGCTTCAAGGAGCCCGGAAGCTTTTCATTTACAAATCTGAGCTCGATCTTGCTCTCATCTTTAACATCAAATTTCAATGGAGTCGTAATGAGCTTGTACCCCTTAGGTGCAGCCTTCTCGACAAATTGATAGCTTCCGATATCCAGGTTGCCCGTGCTCACCTTACCGTCTGTTCCGGTAATCAGCTTGCTGCGCACGACTTTACCCGTCTTAGCATCTTGAATCTCGAACTCAGCCCCAGCAAGAGGTGAAGCAGGCTTGCCGTCATCTACCTTTGTCAGTTCAACAGAGCCTTTGATTCGGTTATTTGTCACAGTCCCCGTTTTTGTACGGTTTGGTTTTCATCGATTGTAAATGGAATTTCTTTAGCTTCCTGCTTATACCCGGCGGGAGCCTGAACCTCGACCAGTTTATATTGACCTGGAGGGAGATCCGTCAGCTTCAACTTACCGTTCTTTTTGTAGGAAGGCTCGTATATCCATTGACATCTGCATATCCGACCCCATCAAACCGCTGAAGCTTGAACACAGCGTCTTCAAGAAGCTTAGATCTATTTTCGGCATCAACTTTCGTGAGCTCAAAATCTCTTACGATTTTGATGTTCTTAATGGTAACGACCTGGCCATCCTTGCTCAGGGTGATAACTTGCTCCGGCTTTTGCGGCAGCAAGTAGCCTGGAGGAGGGGTCAGCTCTTTAATTTTGTATTGTCTAAATCGCAAATCAGTAAAGGTTGCGATTCCGTCTTGATCCGTTACAGCTTCTTGCAGCAGGATCGTTCCCGATTTATCGTACAGCCCGAATTTCGCACCTTCCAGCAGCGCTGCTGTAGCAGCATCGACCTTTTTGATTTTCAACTCTCCGCGGCTGGAGGTGCTTGCTCCGCCTCCTGCTCCCGCGAATTCAACTTTGATGTTTGATGATTCATTGCCGTTTACTGTTCCGGAGGACTGACCTTCAAAAGATACCTTGTTGCTTAAATTCTCACCATTATCGGCATCAATAAAGGATTGATACTCTAAAACGTAAGCTTTATCCAGTTCTGTCTTGAAGGTAAGCGTAAGTTTGTTGCCATCGACCTTCAATTCCGCAACTTGCTCCAAATCCATTGGCGTGGAAGCTTTAGTCAAGGTTCCGTTCTGTGACACGGTCGTTTCGTATAGCTTAATCGACTCTGGCACAAGCTTTTGGCTGGCAGACAACGTATCTGTCAGAACCGAACCGGCCTTGATGTGCGATTGGCTGCGGTTAATGTTGACGATCCAGAACGCGATGTCCGATTGTTCCCCTTTACCTTGGACACCTGTCTTGGATACATACTCATCGCCGTATTTCGGTGACACAGAAGCCGAGCCGTCAAATATTTTGTTTGATGTCGATTTATCCTCCAATGTTGCCCCATTGCTGTAGGATTTGACGACAGACTGATTGTTAAGGCTTGTCTTGTAGGTAATTCGGTAAGCCTTGTTAATTGGGTTGTTAAACGTTAATTCGAAGCCCGATTTATTATTTTCCGTTTTCTTTTCGAATGTATAATCGTTTGTAATGCTGCCTTCTGCAACACCATTTGCGCCACCCGACAAGATCAGTTCGTGTACCGTCAAAGATCCGTCAACGAATGTCTGCTCGCCGGTATAGAAGTCGCGAAGTACGGCTTTATCGATGTGGTGAAGGTTGTAGTTGATATCGATCGCCCACGTAATTTCCTTCGCGCGGGCATCGTAAGTACCTCTTTTATTCCCGTTGTTCTTCGTATAGCCATCTGGTGTAACGGTATCTTCTTTCGTGATAGGCTTTTGAGCAATATTATTTTCTTTCCAATTCAGAGTCGCACTATTTGTGTAGCTGGCGTTATTTAGAACTGGATCGAATGTAGTCTGATACCGAATAACTAGACTGGAAGTAATGTTCGTTGTAAACGTAATCTTGAATCCGCTATGATAGCGGGGATTTGTAGGATCTACTACATAATTGATCGTATAATCCTTATCTTTGGTAAATCCAGCAGCCGTCAAGCTATCCTCAAGGCTTTTCTGATCAATGGTCAAACCTCTCGTCTTGAATGTATCTTCAATGACGACATTTTCCATAACCTTGTTGTCTTGATTCAGGGTGAGGTACCAACCGATCGTTTTGTTGGCATAGTTAACATCATCATGGCCCTTGAAGAAGATGACAGGGTAAATGTCTCTCGATGCCTCTTTAGAGGTGTTGTCATGCATCGTAACTTTATTGTTGATTTTCCCATTTTCATAAACTCGGTCAATGGATTTGGTCGAATACTCGATGGAATAAGCTTTTATTACTTTATTTTTGAATTGCAGCTTAAATCCGTCGGTTGTTTTTACAACTGTATATTCATCTTTGCCTACTTGTCTGACGACGGATGCATATCCCTTATCGTCAATAGACATTTCGTTTACGACGAATGAGTCCACGTTGAGTTCTTGAACCTTCGGGTCAAACACGTCCGCAATCCAAGCCTTCGCTTGTTCGATTTCACGTTCGTTGTAATTATATTCAATTTTCCAATTGATCGTTTGCGTAGATGGCTCATAGCCAGTAGATTGTTTCTCTAGCGGCTTGCTGAATCGTACATCCACACTCGAAGAGATCGTTAGAGGGTTATGATTATCTCCTGTGACCTGAACAGCATTGGTATAGCGTTTGTCTTCTGTCTTGGTAATTTTCGTTTTGTATTTCACTCGATAGGCATTTTGTATATTGCCCAGCTCGATTTTGAAGCCATTGGCTTCGCGTACGGGTAAGTAAGCTACTTGCTCAGCTTCCTTAACGGTTCCGTTCAATTGAACGTCAAGCTTATGTATCGTAATCGAACTCATATCGATTTCCAAGCCGTCTGGCAGCATGTCGGTGAAGATAGCGTTATTGATGTTGTCTTCACTTGTATTGAAGTCTACAACCCATTCGATTTCCGTAGGATTGATCGTTCGATTGGCCGTGCCACGCTTCGTAATCTCTTTGCTGTTTGGATTTTTGTTGAAATGAATTGGGATTTCGAAGTTGGAGTTCCCTTGAATATCAAAAGATATTTCTTGCTGGGTTCCACCTTCAAACTTTTTCTCGTCGAAGTATCTCCATACGAAGAAATCACCGATTAGCTCTTGACCATCCTCAATTTCTTCATTGAACGTGAAGGTTACTTGACCGTCCGATGTAATGTCAAAAGTGCCGTATTCGATTCCACCTTTATTCAAAGGTTGATTCTTAATTGGAGCCGATAACTGGAACTTGTCTGGAAGTCGAAATGTAAAGGTCGAGCCAGCGCCGTAATGGTGACCGGCCGGAAGCTTCCAAGTATAGTCTATATTCACATATTCATTCAGATTTGGACGAATAGATGAAATATTATTCCCCTTCGCATCTGTTATAGAGACGGAAGTAAGAATATTGTCTGTAATTGCCCCATAAGTAACCTTCGTCACGCTGCTGGGATCTTGGCCATTGTTCGGATCCTTGCCATAGGTGAGGTCGGTAACGCTTGTGGCATTACGATCTCCGGTATTGAACAATGCATTCGGCAACCCATCATACGCTTGAACAAGTGTGGGAGGCAGAACAAGATTCAACATAATAGCGACTACTAAGAGACCGTATAATGTCTTTCTAAGGTTGTTCATGCTTAGAATCTCCTATTTTTTAAATTTTTTTGCAACTGAATCATTGTCTACTAAAAGATTCAGTTTTGTCAAACCAAATGAAAATTTCAGAAAACATTTCCTGACATGTGAAATTACCCAACGAAATGGTAGGTTAAACAGATTTGCTTGACATTTTTTTGTGCGGAAATGAGAAAGGTGGAGGGGAGTACGATGATTATATGGTGACTATATTAAAATGAAGAAACACAATTTACACAAAAAATCCCGATAGGTTATCGGGATGGGTAAGGCGTTGGTCGGTGTATGTGCTGAGCAGCTGCTAGATTACAGATCCATTAGCTTGCGCTGATTCCATCATCCATTGATGGTACCAGTCGGTAATTTCCTTGCTAGGGGCCGTATCATACTCCTCTTCGAGCTTGCTTGTCAGAAGATTGTACAGTTTGCGTACTTCGGCTGAGTGATTCAGAGAGGCATAAATGTTCATTAGCGCGAAGTAACCATGCTCTATATGAGGGAACTTGTCAATAATTTGGCGATAGATCAGAGTAGCTTCTGAGTACATTTCATCCGAAAGGTAGTATTGAGCAATTGCCTCGGCATGGTTCAACCAGATCGTTCGTATGCGCTCCCATTCATATTCAGCCCAGCCATATCGATGCTCTTCTAGGAAGTCTCCTGTGTATGCATTCAAGATGGCAAGATGCTGTGCTAAGGTATCCGTCTGCAGTAAGGGAGCCTCGCGAACAGAGTTCTCCCATTCTTCCACGTCAAGTCGCAATGCGCCCCAAGCCAGACGATATCCTTCGTCTTTATATTTGACTTCTATATCGAGTTCTGCGGTTTTGATCATTTTTCTAATTTGATAAATGGCCGTGTGCAGCTGCGTCGTAGCACGTTCCGTATCATAATTCGGCCACAGCAAATCCATCAGCACCTGCTTATTCACGGTTTTCTCTCGGTAATAGAGCAGATACGCGAATAGCTCTTGGGCTTTCAGCGTCTTCCAAGGGAATCGCTGTGCAGCGCCGTTCGCATCGATATAGTGCAAGCTTTGCAGACAGCATAATGTCAGCTGGGGTGTACGCTCATGGCTGATTGCAGGAGCTGCCCCATTCTGCGGATTCGTTGGGGTAAGCCGCTGCAAGGTCAATGCCAGCCGATTGTGGTGGACCGGCTTTAGTAGGTAATCAAGCGCATTCAGCTCGAATGCTTTGACCGCATATTCTTGATAGGCCGTCACAAAAATAATATGTAGCTGTGGATGAATTTGCAGCAGACGTTCGGCCAATTCGAACCCGTTAATCTCCGGCATTTCAATATCTAGAAATGCTACGTGGAGCTGCTCCCGCTGTGCAATTTCAATCGCATCATAGGGATTATAGCAAGCCATTAATCGCTCAATTTTATTTCTTCCGGTCTGTTCCGTCAGCAATTTTTCCATTTTCTTTAGAGCGAGTCGCTCATCATCAACAATTATGGCATGCAGTCCCATTGTTAAGATAGCCCCCATTCTATTTCTATTCCTGAATACGCAGGGAGAATGTATGCTGCATATAAGCTGATTCTACAAATAGTGAATAGCCGTGTTACGATTTCAAGTGCCTATGTTCCAGAATAGCCCGCATATTAATAGACTTCAAGCTTGGGAGTGATTCAACAAGTGTACAGCTCCGCCAGTCTTCCATCAACAGGTAACCGCGCCGTACCAAGGCGAAGATCGTATTGGTGGTGCAATGCCATTCGGGGAATGCCTTGCTATGATCATCTTCTTCTAAAATAGCAGCTCCCTCATATGTCCAACATCCTCCACTCCAGCGAATGAGCCGTCCTCCATGTCGTCTTGCCTGCTCAAGTGCCTCTTGTTGAATGATGGATAATAGCATGTTCGCATTCCTCCAGCAGTCATAGTCGTACTCGTTAGTTCTATTCAATCATATTTGGCTGAACAAAATCTGAATTCGACTGCTGAAATAGAATGAGACGTCCCAGCTTGTCAGACCAGTAGGAAAAAGACCGACTCCTAGAGACCGGCCTTCCCTTCTTATTTAGCTGCTGGCAGCTGGATAACTGTCATGTCATGCCAAGGGTTAGAAATGCAGCATTAATCAAGATTCACCCATACCGTCTTCACTTCGGTGTAATTGTCTAGCGCATAGGAGCCCATTTCACGTCCGATTCCTGACTGCTTGTAGCCACCGAATGGAGCGGCTGCGTCGAATACGTTGTAGCAGTTGATCCATACGGTTCCTGCTCTAAGCTGGCTTGCAAGATAGTGGGCGCTCTTCAAGTCCTGTGTCCATACGCCAGACGCAAGGCCGTAGTCGGACTGGTTAGCCTGTTCAATCAAGTCATCCAGCGTATCATACGGCAATGCTGCAATAACTGGGCCGAAGATTTCTTCGCGAGCAATGGTCATCTGCGGATCAACCTGTGCGAACACCGTTGGCTCGATGAAGTAGCCTTGATTGTAAGGTACGCTTCCGCCCGTCACCAATTCAGCGCCAGCTGCTCTGCCTGCTTCGATGTAGCGCTGGACGACATCATGCTGCTCGGAAGATACTAGAGGCCCCATCTCCGTGTCTAAGTCCAAGCCAGCGCCAACACGAATGCGCTTGGCTTCGGAAGCGAGGTCAGCAACAACGTTATCATAGAGCTTCTTCTGCACGTACAGCCGTGAGCCTGCTGAGCACACTTGCCCTTGGTTGAAGGTAATGCCGCTGAGCGCTCCAGAGACTGCGCGGGACAAATCAGCATCAGGCAGTATAATGTTCGGCGACTTGCCGCCAAGTTCAAGGGTAACCTTCTTCAAGGAGTTGGCTGCTTCCTGCATGATGGATTTGCCTACTACTGTTGATCCTGTGAAGGCAATCTTATCAACATGCGGATGCTGGACAAGCGGAGCACCAGCTGACTCTCCGAAGCCTGGAATGACGTTGACGACACCCGGCGGGAAGCCAGCTTCCTGAATGAGCTGCGCGAGATAGAGTGCCGACAGCGGCGTCTGCTCAGCTGGCTTCAGGACGACTGTACAGCCAGTGGCCAGCGCGGCGCCCAGCTTCCAAGCAGCCATCAGCAGTGGGAAGTTCCACGGGATGATTTGTCCTACAACACCTACAGGCTCATGTCTCGTATAGGTGAGGAAGTTGCCGGCCGTCGGGATCGTTTGTCCAACATTTTTGGTTGCCCAGCCAGCATAGTATCGGAAGTGCTCGATGGTAAGAGGGAGATCGGCAGCCAGTGTTTCACGGAGCGGCTTGCCGTTATCCAATGTTTCTAGCTCTGCAAGCTCTTGCTTGTTCGATTCAATCAAGTCTGCCAGCTTGTAAATAAAGCGGCTGCGATCAGCTCCACTCATGCGGGACCATTCACCATGATCGAAGGCATCGCGAGCAGCTTGTACGGCTCTGTCGACGTCTTCTTCCTGCGCTTCGGCAACAACAGCCAGCACTTCACCAGTTGCGGGATTCATAGAGGAGAATACGTTATTCTTCACGGATTCTGTCCATTCTCCATTGATGAACAGCTTTTTCGTACCTTGCAAGAATGCTTCTACCTTAGGACTGATCTGAATCTGTGACAAGATGTAATCACTCCTTCTATTTGGAATTGGTACAGTGGTTAATAACTTGTACATCTCATATGTATTCTTGCGATCAGCGAATCATTCCCATTGAGATATCTTTGATGTAAATAGAGACTGATTTGCAGATGAGGTGCGACAGGCTTGTGAATGAAATGGAACATTAAGGAAGTGCAGGAATTCTATTGAGAAATAAGTTAAAATAGATCCGAATGAGAGAGTAATAGAGCAATCGCTCTCATAATCTTGTAAGAAATGAGGGAGCTTTCTTGAAAAAGCGATTTCTTATCTGTTCGCTGTTGTCTATGCTGTTGACCTCTACGCTGCTACTTCCGCAGCAAGCAGGCATCGCAGAGGCGGCTGGGAACAGTCAATCTATGAAGACGAAGATTATGCTGGATAACTATCCGCTAGATTTTCAGGCAGAGCCCATTATTGTACAGGGGAATACGATGGTTCCATTCCGTGGAATCGCAGAAGCGCTCGGCATCGAAGTGCTGTGGAATGCGAAAGATAAGACGGTAACGGCGAATCAAATGGCTGCAGATGGGAAGAAGGTAGTAGTTCTGCAATTGAACCAGAAGACAGCCAAAGTGAATGGACAGGCCGTGCAGTTGAGTGCAGCGCCGTTTGCCCGTACCGGAACGACCTATATTCCGCTCAGCTTTTTCAGTAAGCAGTTCGGTGCACAAGTATCCTGGGATCAGAATACGAAAGTCGTCTCCTTGCAGTCACCGCCGAAGAAGATGTACAGTATGGCCTTTTATGCGGTAAAAGCTTTCGGCGAGCGCCAGTATATCCCTCAATTTGATACTGTGGGATTTGGCTGGGCAAGGCTTCAAGAAGATGGAACGATCACAACGAGCGGTAAAGACTTCTATTGGCCCCAAGCTGCAGGAGAAATAACACCTGAGGGGATAGTGGATCAGGCAAAGCAGGAAGGAACTAGTCCGTATCTCATGGTATTTGCTTCAGATCGGAAGAACGAGCTGACGAAAATGCTAGAGGATTCGGCGCTTCGCGATAAGGCGATTGCGGATATTGTGCAGCTTGCAACGGACAAAAATTTCTCCGGCATCGTGCTTGATTTTGAAGGGTTGGGCTTGTCTGGAGATATTGGGAAGGCAAAGCGGGATTACAATGAATTCGTGACTCGTCTTGCCAAAGAGTCCAAGGCAGCTAATCTTAAGCTGTCCCTGGCGCTTCATCCACTGAATGGAGCTTACCGAGGATATGACTATAAGACATTGGCAACAGTGGCGGATGATCTCATTATTATGGCC
Source organism: Paenibacillus sp. E194 (assembly GCF_000935845.1). Lineage (NCBI taxonomy): Bacteria > Bacillati > Bacillota > Bacilli > Caryophanales > Paenibacillaceae > Paenibacillus > Paenibacillus sp. E194. Next base: position 60,599 of record NZ_JMDX01000004.1, on the reverse strand, counting down.
TATGAGTATACAGGAAAGAAAGCACCGGAGCCGTTGGATAAGGTAAACGAATCCATTAAGCTTGCCTTGAAGGAAGTGCCGAAGGAGAAGCTGGTCTTGGGCATTTCGACATGGAGCGAGAACGATAAGACCATAAGCAGTGTGATTGGGCTTGCAAAGCGCCATCAGTTGAAAGGGACAGCATTGTGGAGATTAGGGCTCATCGGGGAAGCATCCAAAGCACAAATCGACAAAAATGTGATTCCATTAAAATCGTAGCTTGGACAGCACTTTTTTATATCATTGAATAAGCTGTGTACGGTGTATACAATTCTGTAAGTAACCGCCCTATAAGGGCAGCAACCATATAGGTCAGTCCCTTAAGAAGGGTGAAGACGCTCCAAAACCACTGAATTGTGGGAATAGGGGCGTCTTTCTTTTTTATGTGCGTTCACACCAATGTGGGAGGCAACAAAGTTCAACAACATTTAGTCTAGGGATAACACCTGACGATAAAGGATCGAATGGATGCGGCTAGACGATCAGGGCACTCCTCCATGAGAACATGCCCGTAGCTGTCGTATAGCTCAGTAAACAGGTTAGGCACTGTCTGTTCATATTGGTGGAACACTTGCTTTGGAATCATTTTATCTTTCGTTCCATAGATCAGCAGGGTAGGGACATGAATCTCTGAGATCTGATGCGCAATGGTACATGTATCGTCGTCTGCTAATGTCTTAGCGATGACGTAAGGAGTATTCGGATCTTGATATGGCTTCGTCCAGCTGTCCATGAATTCGGGTGTAATATGTACCAGCGGCAAGCTCAGCATCCGGGCAAGCGTAGTCGGCTTCATTTTCTGGCTCATCGCGCCGCGAAATATGCCGTCCATCCAGCCCCTACGGGCTGCCCATTTCACAGGAGGGGCAACTCCGCGGCGGAAGCCGTCAGGAGCAACCAGAGTTAAGCTGCGCAACAGCTGCGGAGCTTGCAAGGCAATGTGTGTCGCGATTTCACCTCCCATGGAGTGGCCGACAAGATGAACTGCTTCGCAGCCTAGTGCTTCTATCACAGATTGAATACGCTTCGCTTGTGCCTGCTTGCTGTATAGGGCCGTCCGTGGCTTATCACTGAATCCAGAGCCAAGCAGATCGGGACAATAGACGCGATATTGTGACGCTAATTGTGCAGCAACGCTGCGCCAGCAATAGTGATAGGCAGCAGTGCCATGCAGCAGCACGACAGGCACATCGTGATTCATGCCATACGCTTGGATATGGATATCCCCTTCTTCAACAGGGACTTTCCATGCAGCAGTCAAGTTCATGTTGCTGATACACCTCCAGCTATCCATTGTTCACTAGGTTCACGGACTAGATAGGCCAATGTTCTCGCAATCATGTGCTGAACTTGCGCCTCGGGGGCAAGAGATGGATTAAGTGTTGTGATAAGCTCCCACCATAACTGGATTCGCTCTGATGTCATGGCTTCCGCTTGCTCCAGGAAGGAGCGTACCTGTTCTCGCGTGATTGGTGCTACAGAACCGGTGACGAGCTGGACGTAATCTAATGCGGCTTGTTGCATATTCGCACTGCGTTCATTTTCCCCTGCTTCGATCAGCGCAAGGATTGTGCTTGTGAGCGCGGCATACGGCTTACCCCATAGAGAATAATCTAACTGCTGGTTGGATACTGTCTCCCAATAGGGCTCAAGCTTTTGCTTCATTTCGAGGGCAAAGGCAGGATCATCCAGCATAGTACTCATTCTTGACCATGCATGAAGCTGACTCTCGCTCAGCTCCTGCACCTTCGGTACGAACCCAATGCAAGTGGTTAGGATATGTTCACGCCATTGATACGGGAGTCCTTCTGTACCTAAATGTTGCTGCATTTTATTGGCGATGAATTGCTGCCTCTGATGCGTGCTCTTATGGACGATATCTGCGATATCATGCAAGTATGCGAGTGGAGCTTCCCGATGCTGCTGCTCTTGGGCGTGAACGAGAATATGCTTCAATCTGTCCAAATGCTCAATCTGCTGCTCGATGGCCTCCAACTGCCACTGAATGGAGGTAGATACGGGAACTTCATGCTGCAGTATCTGTTTGATATCCTGAACAGCGAAGCCAAGGTAACGCAATAATAAGATAAGTTCCAGCTGTGCAATATCTTCGTCGTTATAGTAGCGGTAACCGGTCGAGCTGATTGTAGAGGCTGGAAGCAGCTTAATTTCATCATAATAGCGAATCGTCTTAATTGTTGCGCCTGTCATTTTCGATACTTCCCCGATTGAGTAGTAGCCTTCCATCCTGATGTCTCCCTTCATCTTGTTTCGAGTATAAAGTCTCCGGTCAGGGGAGAGTCAATATCAGCATGGAAATGGAGTCGAACTAGTAGGGAAATAGCCTCCACCACATTGACGAAAGAGTTTGATTGTGACATTATCATTATAGATACCAACGGTCGGTATTTAAAATGAGGGAGGCCTACACCATGGCAAGAAACAAATATCCAGAACAGACGCTGGAGCAGATTATGGCGGTATCTGCAAAACTCTTCATGGAAAAGGGTTATGACAAAACGAGTATTCAAGACATTATTAATGAAGTAGGAATGTCCAAGGGAGCGATCTATCATCACTTTACATCCAAGGAAGAGATTTTGGAGGCGGTTATGAACCAGCGCTCAGATCGTACAGCAGACATGTTCCAGACCTTAATACAGAGTACTCAAGCAGCGAATGCCCGCGAGAAGCTCATTTCCCTATTGGAAGCTCTTGCAGTCGATCACGATGCGCACTCTCTTGATGCTCTCCTATGCTCACAGATCCATAATCCACAGTTTGTCGTAAATGGGATCAAGGATTGCGTACTGCAGGATGCGAAGCAGCTTGCTTCTATTATGAAGCAAGGGATGGAAGATGGGTCAATTAGGACGGAATATCCCGATGAATGCGCAGAAGTGTTCTTGCTGCTGTTGAACGTATGGATGAACCCGGTACTGTTGATGCGAGACATCGAGGGAACCGTTCGACGTCTCCAATTTCTGCAGCTAATGATGAAGCAATTAGGTGTGGATGTCGTCAGCGACAGCTTGATTCAGAAAGTGATGGAGCAATACAAGAACATGGGGGCTTTCCTGAATGTAGAGTGAAGGAGGAGATGACATTGCAAATGCATGTAGGATTTATCGTTGGATCTGTCATCGCGAGTGTAGTTCTAATAGCGGGAATCATCGGACTCGTGCTGAGCAAGCGGCGTGGCGATACAAGCACTTGGGCAGGCTGGGCGGTTCTGTTTGGCGTATGTGCTTTAGTAAGTGCAGTCATTAACTTAGGAATTGTAAAGTGAGAATGAGGGGAGCCTGTGATGAAGATGAGGAAGAACTTGGGGAGGGGGAGAGCATGAATATGAGAAATAAGAGGCTGCTTGAATCTACGAAGAGGCTGTCTGACAGCACCTACAAGAGAGCAATGAAGCAGGCTTATCAAGCTGCACACCCATCTCGGAAGGCGGCATACAGAGGTGCTATAATAAGTGGTGGTATCGGACTGCTGCTGCTGACTGTAGGAGGAGTTGTACTTGGGCTTGGTCAGACGGGATGGGGATTAAGCTTGCTCGGCTCCGGAATTGTGGTTGCAGGTATCAATGTATGGAATGTCCGCCGAATTTAAGTAAGGGGTAGAACAACTTTTTTTTGCACTAATAGATACCAACCGTCGGTATATTACTTATGATTAAATCGATTCCTTACCCTGTAATTGATTTTTTATCTTCATTAGACTGGGGCCGGGAAGGGGAGGAAGTCTGCCTTTCCCAGCCTAGTAGCATTACTATTGTGTATCAATGAAACGTAACTTCGGGATATTCACTCCTGGCGCCGTTCATCAGCGCTCCGCCAGTCCCCTTCAGGTTCTTATTGAAGAAATCCAGAACATAGTGATTGACGACAGATGCCCCTCTGTAACCGTCGATTGTTCCTGTAATACCTGCGTATTGCAGAAGATTCGAATAGAGCTGCAGGTCGGTGAAATTATAATGCTTCGCACCTTCCAATTGGATGACACTTCCACCGTGCTGCTTTACTTTCTCCATTATGGCAAGCTCTTGTGCAATGATGCTGCTCAACTTCGCATCTGTAATAAGCCCCTTGCGCTGCTGCTCCTTCATCTCAGCAAATTTATCAGCCTTCAGGAACAGGGCCGGCTTGTCGGCTAGTCTATGGATGTCTAATTCATAGAGAGAGCCATCCATATTGACCGCCGCCTTGACGCGGGGGTTCGTGTTCAAGACGTTAAATGCGGTCGCGCCCCCGAAGGAATGGCCCATGACACCAATCTTGTCCATGTCGATGGCGCCCGTAAGTGGGCTTGGCATGTGACCAGCATTCAAGCCATCCAACTGGCGAATGACGAAATTCACATCCTCCGTCCATACCGTTCCGATGGATTTGCCTACCGTATAGAAATTATCCATGCTGAAGGTAGTTCGATAGTCTGTATTTGTGCCATCTGGAAACGCAGTAGCTACTGTGCTGTACGGATGGTCGATGGAAGTGACAATATAACCGTGGCTGGCCAGCTGCTCGGCTTGAGACACATGAAGCAATCGGGTTGTCCCCATTCCATGATTGATGATTATTAATGGATAGGGAACGGAAGAATGCTGTACTGCTGCTTCTTCATAGGCATTGCTGCGGATGTACTTCCAATAATCGAAGATCGGTTCAGGGAGCTTGATAAATGATGATAATCCCTTTTTATAGGCAGCGAGCATCTTTGGATCTTCAGGAAAGACAGGTTCGGTCTTCTGCACATTATCTACTTGTGCGGGGTACCAGAATTGAACGAGGAGTTTACGTTTATCTCCACCGTTCTCTGTATAGCTCTCCTCTCGACCTTCATCCGTTAGCGACATCGTAAATGTGCCTACTTGATAGGATCCCTCCAGTTTCGGCAGCTGAAAAACAGGCAAGCATGACGACAACAAGACGGTAAATGTGATTACGACGCAGGATAGGCCAAATAAAGTATAGCGCACAGATCTCCACAGATTGACCGTGCTAGATGACCGTATACTTTTCCAACATGGACTCCCCGTAATTACGATAGTTAGGCTGTACACGCCGAACATCTGCCATCGATAACCCTCTTGCCACAAGTGCAGCGTGAGGATGGACATGCTGATTGTACTGGCTACGATGCCGGATAACCGGGGCAGTTTGCGTGTAAATAGAGTACTCATCAATAAGGCAAAGCAAGAGAGAGCCAGCAATATTTCATAGAGCCGCATAACGTTCCTATTCCTCCCGTTCTTCAGAGCGTACTTGCCTCTGTCTATTGATCGTAAAGGGGGAAGATTAAGGAGAGGTCGATCGTACGTTTAAATTTCGTTTAAAGAGTGAACCGCGCATGTTTCAGTTTTTGTTCAGAATCATGGATTATTGTGTAAGTAGACTCTCGCCTAATCGTTGAAACAGAAGCAGCCTATACATAAACGCTGGTAAGGAAGGGAGGAGCTGCACTTTATTAACCGATTACGGGAAATGAAGTTGAAGCTCGAACTAAAGCTGAAGAGGTGAATGTTACGAGACATGAAAGAACGTAGAAAGACCTTATATGTATTTTTAGTAATTGCGTTGCTATTAAATCTTGTGTTCCCACCTACTATGGTGAGTGCATTTGATGGATTGCTATATGATAGCTCTAATAGTCTGGCGCAGAGTGTGACAGATGCAACTTACGGCATTGCCCCTAGTGTGACGAAGGCAACTTATGGGGAGATCAAGGAAAATATTATTACGAAAGTAACCATAAAGGATAAGGCAGGTAACAATATTACCAAAGTCCGCCCTGATATCGGCGATAAGGTACAAATCATTTTTGATTGGAAGCTCGATGATGGACATAAGTATGGAAATGGTTCGACATTCAAGTTCAAATTACCTGATCAATTTGGAGTGGATCGGGAGTTAGTTGGTGAACTTGAAGGAGGAAGCGGAACTGTAGGTACTTACGTTGTAACGAAAAATGGTGAAGTGACATTCACCTTTAATGATGAAATCGATAATGGTCAAGGTTTGAACGGTTTCTTCGAAGTTTGGCGAGAATTCGACGAAAGCAAATTCGATGGAGGAACGAAGCAAGAAATCAAGTTTGATGATATCGGATTTTCCTTCATCATTAACTTCAAAAGTAAAAATGAAAGCAATATGACCAAATCTGGCTCACCAGATAAGACGAGAAATCCGAAAAATATCAATTGGAATATCGAAATGAATCGAAACAGTGAAAAAATGATAAATGCAGTATTGGAAGATGAGTTTCCAAATGGCTTAGTATTAGACAAATCCTCCATCAAAATATACGAAATCAACGTTCGTCGTGATGGTGGTGAAGCGATAAAGGGAGCCGATGTTACTAGCAAGTTTACGATAAATCCTGAAGATTCCAAATTTAGTATTGCATTTGGCGATATCGATCAGGCTTATCGAGTTGAGTATGCAACGATAATTACTGACTTGTCTGGCTATAAAGATGGACCTGACTATCGAACGAAATCATTTAAAAATTCAGCGAAGCTGACAGGAGATACGCTTCCCAAGCCTTATGAAGTTACAAAAGAAGTGGAAATTACATTCAGCAAACCGTTGAACAAGAAATCCGTTCATTACGATTCTAGTACACAGACGATTACATGGACAATTGAGTACAACTATAATGAGCGAACCATTGATCAAAAGGATGCGTGGATCAAGGATATCTTTGATCAGAGTAATTCTCAAAAGCTGGATGAAACATCGTTTGTCGTTAAAGAGATGACAATCAAGGATTCAGGCGCAGCTGTGGAGAAATCGATCCCTGCACTTGAACAAGGGAAAGATTACATCGTCGTACCAACAACGGACGGTTTTGAGTTGAAATTCAACAAATCGATTAGCAGTGCCTATAAAATTGAATACAAAACGAAATCTGTTAACCGCGTGTACGACAGCACAGAGGTTACAAATAGTGTGGAAATACATGATGGTACAACAGAAGTTGGAAAACAACCGATTGTTCAGGTCATTTTCAGCAAATCTGACGGTGTTGTTGATTTTAAGAATAAAGAGGTTACTTGGACATTAACAATTAACTCGGATAGTAAAGAAATGAATAAAGTTAAAATTGAAGACACGTTCAGTACGGATGTATTTGATTTTGTACCAAGCAGCGTTGTAATTGAAGAGGCTGGTACACAGAAGAAGCTGGTAGCAGGGAAAGATTACACCGTAACAAAGACAGCTGCAGGCTTTGAAATTCTCATCGAGAATATCAAAACAAAGCATAAGATCTCATATGTAACAAAGTTTGATCCTAATAAATTCACAAAGGAAGAAATCAACACGGCAAAACTTGTGGATTGGAATGAAAAAGATCCTCAGGTTCCTTATATCAAAGTAACTGGAAAAGCGAAACCGGATAAATATACGGTTACAAATGGAGACAAAACAGGCAGCTACAATGCGATAACAAAAGTGATCACATGGCAAATTGACTTCAATTACAATTTAAATGAGATTAAGGAGGCAGTCGTTAAGGACTTCTACACAGAGGGGCAAGATTTTGTAACGGGTTCCTTGAAGGTGTATGAATTAAATCTTAATGGCGGAGAAAATGACGTTAAGCAAGGAACGGAGATCTCCGATTATACGTTCCAAAATGTGAGTGAAAACGGTCTAGACGGTATCGTCATTACCTTCACGAAGAAGCCGATCAATACGGCATATCGTATTACGTATGATACTAGTTTGAAAGGTAAACAGGTATATAAAACTTATAAGAATAATGCAAAAATGTATGATATGGGCGATGCCGGGAAGAAAGTATTCGAGAAGTCGGCAGAAGTTCCACCGGCATTTGGCGGAGAGTATGTATCCAAGAAAGGCGAGCAAGGGAAAGGTGAAAAATCTGATCTTGCATTATGGAAAGTTTCCATTAACCGAAGCCAGTCCTTTATTGACAAAGGTGCGGTTCTAACAGATACCTTATCAAAGGGTCACACATTGGATCAAAAATCGATTAAGCTCTATAAGCTAGGAGCGGGAGAGGCAGGAGCACAGACTGGCGGGACACTGGTTGAGCCTCTGGACAGTGTAGCGAAGCTTGAATTTAACGGGCAAACCTTCACACTTACGTACCTTGACAGTCTGGAAACATCGTACCGAATGGAGTATCAATCCTATATTGATGCTAATGACGGTGATGTCATTACCAATGATGTGTCTTTTAAGGGGCAGACAGTTGGTCAAGGTAACAAAGAGGCACAAATTCAGGTGAGTCTCTCTGGAGCTGGAGGGGGAGCAAACCCTTCAGGACGCGGTAAATTAATTATTAAAAAAGTAGATGCAAACAATGAAAAAATCACGCTACCAGGAGTTGAATTTGAACTCTATGATCAATCGGGAACTGTCTTACTAGAAAAATTGGTTACTGATAAGAATGGTGAGGCAACTTTTACAGATAAGAGATTTAGAAAATATAAGCTCAAAGAAGTAGAAGCGCCAAAAGGATATTTTATTCAAGGTGATGGTTGGAGCTCTGTTTCGTTCAAAAAAGACGAGCAAATAGAAGTCATCAAAAACACGAAAGGCGTATGGGAATTCGAGTTGACCAAGGTCGATGCGGATTATCCATCCAAGGGGCTGCAGGGCGCCATCTTCAAGCTTCAATTAAAGGATGAACATGACGTGTATCAGGATGTTCCTGGTAGAACGGATGAGCAGACGGATAAAAACGGGAAGCTTAGGCTGAAAGATCTCCAACCCGGAGGCAAATACCAACTTATTGAGGTAAAGGCTCCTGAGGGATATAAGTTGGATTCAAATCCAAAGCCGATTCAATTTGATATTAAAAAGGATCAGACAACACTAGCAACGCGTACGGTTGAGAACACACCACTTCCTGGCTCCATTACTGTAACGAAGAAAGATGCAGCTAGCGGTGCGTTGCTCTCTGGTGCGGAATTTGTCCTTAAAGATGCGAAAGGAAATATCATTGCCGCGAAGCAAACTGTTGCAGATGGTATCCTGAACTTCGACAATTTAAAGAGCGGCACCTACTATGTAGTAGAAAAGACAGCGCCAGAAGGGTATGTGCTCAATACTCAGCCGATTACAGTTGAAGTCAAGAACGGAACGGACACACCGGTTACCGTCTTGAACAAACTGGTTCCAGGATCGGTGAAAATCATTAAAGTGGCGGCAGGCACGAATACTACACTCCCTGGTGCAGAATTCCGTATCCTTGATGCACATAAGCAGCCAGCCAAGGATCAAACAGGCAAAGAATTGACACAGTTGGTAACGGATGAACATGGCCAATTAATCATTACCAATCTGAATCCAGGCCAATACTTCGCGCAAGAAACGAAGGCACCGGTAGGGTATGTGTTGAACGGTGATTTATTTGAATTCACAGTAAGCAAGAAGGCAGTAGCTGAAGTGAAGGTACCGAATACACGTGAGCCTGAAGTGCCTAAGACCGGAACTGCTAAGTTGGTTAAAGTTGATGCGGCCAATGAAGAAAGGAAATTGCCAGGTGCGGAGTTCCGTTTGCTGGATGCGAATAAGCAGCCAGTCAAGGATCAAGCAGGCTTGGAATTGCCGCTGCTAATCACGAATGAGCATGGCGAAGTCACGATTCCGAACCTGAATCCGGGCAAGTATTATGCAGAAGAAACAAAGGCGCCAGTCGGATATGTGTTGAACTTGGAAATAATCGAGTTTGATGTGAACGCTGGCAAGGAAGCAGTAGTCATGATACGTAATACACTTGATTTACCGCCGACGGGTTCAGTGAAGGTGATTAAGATTGCATATGAGAATAAAGAGAAAAAGCTGTCTGGTGCTAAGTTCCGCCTTCTGGATGAGGAGAAGCAACTGGTTAAAAATGAGGCAGGAGCAGAGCTTCCAATCCTGACGACGGATACGAACGGAGAAGCATTCCTTCCAGCCTTGAAGCCGGGTAAATACTTCTTCGAAGAAACTGAGGCGCCGAGCGGCTATATTCGCAATACTACATGGATTGGGTTCGAAATTACGGGAGGACAGTTGACTGTCGTTACGGTTGAGAATGTCCGTTATACCGATGGAGGGGGCAAGACGGATCCTTACAAACCGTGGGAGCCAAGCAAGCCAGGCGACAAGACACCTCCCAAGACAGATCCGAACATTCCAACGATCCCTGGGCAGATCGTCGATCCTACAGATCCAAAGACGCCAACAAATCCTGGAACGACGACTGACCCTGATCGACCAACTGTACCTGGTGAGACAACTGATCCAGATACAGAAGATACGACGGAGCCGGGCGGAAACAAGGGCAATCCAGACGGTGACAAGGATGATGAAGGAAGTCCGGATGATGCAGATCTAGGAGCCAAGACGGATTCGAAGAAGCCGAATCCTAAACCGGGCGGCAAGCTGCCGCAAACTGGTGAAGAAGCGCCTGTATCGCCAATCGTCGGTATGATTCTAATTACTGCCGCAGCACTCATGTGGATTGCTCGGAAGCGATTATTTGTAAGACGTTGATGTGATGAACCGCCAAGGAGAGTTCCTTGGCGGGCATCCTACTATTCTGTCCACATACAGAAGATTACAATCGTTCAGGTGTGTACAAGCAGTTCTGTTGCATGTTACCATAGACATATAACGGTTACATTTGGATAATGGCAAACCCTCGCGAAAGCAGGGGACGCAAAGCCACGGGTCTAATGCATTTACACAATGCGATGACAGCCGGGTTGCCCTAATTGCGACAATACGAGCGTCTATTTAAGTGCGCCGCCATTAGGGTGGCGCTTTTTTGTATATACAAGAAGCGCCCCTGGTGTTCATCTCATTCGAGCGGATAACGTCAAAGAATGGGAGATGGTAAGAATGGGGACACGTTGTATGGCAACAACTGACAACAACGCAAACTGGCAAGTAGAAGAAAAACAATCATTAGTAGGCACCAAGCGACGAATTGCAATAGGGCTTAGTGCTGCATTGCTGTTCGGCATGTTCATGCCACAGCCAACTCTCTATGCAGCGGATGCAACAAGCGGAAGTGGGGCTGCTGCATCAGAATTGAATGCGCCACAGGCGGCAGGAGTCAAGGTTCTGGGCATTTCGCTCGGTATGAGTGAGAAGCAGCTCTTCGAGCGACTGGGACAACCAACACGCAAAGACTTAAGCGAGTACGGGTTCGAGTGGTACATTTATAACAAGGACTATAAGCAATATGTGCAGGTCGGTGTGCTCAACAAGAAAGTTGTAGCCCTATACTCGAATGCTAAGGCTGATTATGGCAGCATTGGATTTGGTTCGACGAAGCAGGAAGTCGCAGTAGCCTACGGGTCTTCTATCAGCCGAATTAAGAAAGGGAATACCATCTACAATTACAAGGATAACGGCGGAACATACAGTATGCACAAGATGGGCGACGCTTATGCGACGGTGTTCTATGATTTGAATCAGCGCGGTACAGTAACAGCTGTCCAATTCATTGCTGAAGCTGTGGAATTGTCGTTCAAGGGCTACTTCGGAACGCCTAGCGAGCAATTGCGGACAAGCTTCGAACATCAAATATTCGATTTAACGAACGCGGTTCGCGTACGCAATGGCAAGAAGCCGCTGCAATGGAACGATAAGATCGCGGGAACAGCACGCGAGCATAGCGGTGATATGGGAGTAAGAAGCTTCTTCGATCATAATAACCCGGATGGCAAGTCGCCGTTCGATCGAATAAAGGCAGACGGAATCATATATAAGTCCGCAGGAGAGAATATTGCCGCTGGCCAGACGAGTGCTATCTTCGTTCATGAGAACTGGATGAACTCGGAAGGGCACCGTGCTAACATATTAGGGGATTATTCGCGGATGGGTGTAGGCGTATTTTTCGGAGGTAAATCGAAAGTCTACTACACGGAAAACTTCTATACACCACGAAGCTAGCAGGCCGTGGTAAAAAGACGCCTTCAATCCCACAGAAACAGTGGTGTTGGAGGCGTCTTTGATTGATGCGGCTTAAGGAGTCTTCTCCATGACAGCCTTCACAATAAGTCGGTGTGTGGCTGTGTCGATTGGATCACAGGTGATGAGTGTCAGCTCCCGGTCTGTTGGATTCTGATCGAGAACGGACAGGTCTTCTGGGGTCACGACGGATTTCGATTGCACGGTATACGTGTAGGTCTGATCTGATGTTTCTAATTGAACTTTATCGCCTTTTTTCAACTCATCGAGCCTGTTGAAGTGTCTGCCGAATGTCAGACTGCGATGGCTCGCCAATACAAAGTTGCCAATCTCGCCTGGCATTCGGCCGGGGACAACGATTCCACTTCCAACCTTGAGAGAAGCAGGTGTGGCTCCTTCTACCATAGGTTCTCGCAGATCGATTTTGTCGATCGATATTGCCCCATATACTAGGAGACCGTCAATGGATTTAGGCTCCCGTTTTTTTGGTGTGGTTGAATCGGTTTGTGTCTTGGAGATTACTTGAATGCTGTCTTGCGGCAAGTTGTCCCACTCAGTAAGGAGACGAAGCTCTCTTTGTTGTTCGTTGTATTGATTCCACTTCGGATATAGGATAAGAGCTAACCCAGCAAGGAGAAACAATAGAGCCGTGAAACCAAGCAGTCTGGACATGATTTGATTCTTCTTCGTAATAAGAGGCACCCCCTTAACGCACTATGTCTGTGCCTCTATTGTACCGTATGTAGCAATATGTTTTCCATAACTCACCATGATGGTAGGTGCGATTTCGTAGGGAATCGGATAGCAGCAGTGAAACTCAAATGCAGCAATCGGATGCTGGAAGGTGGCATTGGCAAAATCTAAGGTGATGAGGATCCTTCTTTAGAGGAAGCCTGTTGACGGATTGCTTTATGCATCCAAATGGCAGCTTGTGAACCTTCCGCCATCGCAATCGTAACCTGTTCCGAATGCACACATACATCTCCTGCTGCCCATACGTTGGGGACATTGGTCATTTTCGTACGTGGATCCACCATAATGTGTTTATTTTCATGACGTTCTATCCCAAGCTGCTCTGCGAGGGAGGACTTCACCTCATTGCCTCCGAAGGCAACAAATCCACGCTCTCCATCAATGATCCTTCCATCGGAAAGTCTCACGCCACGGAAGACACCTTCTGCCTCACATACTACTTCTTCAATCTGTGCTTTAATTACTTCAATTCGCTGAGCGTCCAATTGGTGCATTTGATCAGCAGACAAGGGCTTCTGCTCGTGATTCACATAGACGACGTCACGGGTCCAATACAATAGCGTTAGTGCCATATCAGCTCCTGTAGTGCCAGAACCAAGCACAATGGTTCGCCGACCGCTCACTTCATAACCATCGCAATCAGGGCACACATACACCGTAAGGCCTAGGCAAGGCATGAGATTGGGCAAGGATGGAAGCCGATCCACGATTCCAGTGGCGAGCAGGAGTGTACTTGCTGTGAAGAGGCCATTCTCTGTTGTCGTCACGGTGAAGCCACGCTCGCCATTAGGTGCGAGACTCGTCACGGTATCATCAAGCAGATGTATGCCTAACGACGTGGCCTGCTGTTTACCCAAAAGACGAAGCTCAGTACCGGACACTCCCTCAGGCCATCCGAGCACATTATGGTAGGAACGGCATATCGTCGATCTGCCATAACCACTATCAATCACCAGCACGCGGTGTCGATACCTCCCCAGCTGAATGGCAGCTTGCAGTCCGGCAATGCCGCCACCAATAATAATGCTCTCATAGCACATAAGCAGACACTCCTACCCTTGCTGAATGATTATTTCTTGAAATAATGCCTGGCATGCCAAACAAGAGATCTTACTTCCCCTGCTGCTTCGTTAAATTCTCCTGAGCAAGGCGAATCATCTCCCGCACCATCGAGCCGCCGATTCGTCCGCCAACGCGGCCTGCATCTTCCGTTGACAACTGTCCATTGTACCCTTCTTGCAACGGCACACCCAGTTCCTTAGCTACCTCATATTTGACATCATTCGGCCGGTTCGGATCTACTGCAAATCCTTCGCGGCGCATGACCTCGGCTTTAAAAGCATTGACGCTGTTCTCGGCACCTGTAACAAGCAGCTTTCGACGACTTCTTCGGGACATAACCGTGTTCCTCCTGTGTCTTCAAAATAGTTACTCTTCATACATTCCCCCTCCCAATCGAAATTATGTAAGAAGTGAAGAGGAGTAGGAATATACTATGGAGAATTAATCCAGTGAATAAGCAATCTGTTTGGGTAAGCGCACCACATTCGAGAGGAGCTTGCAAATGGATTCGGAATATCAAGATGTACAAGTGGAGGAAGCAGAGTTAACGGTGGAGCAGCAGAGGACGGATACATCCGATGTGTTCTGGTATTCGCCGCTTGAAGCGCCGTTCGCAATTGCTGGATTACACTGGCTGTCTACGGAGGGGAAATATCGACGGCTCCCCATCTCTCCAGAACACAAGATTCCAGAGGGGGTCGACTGGCTGGCGAATCATACAGCAGGTGGTCAGATCCGCTTCGTGACGGATTCTTCGAAGTTGTTCCTACGGGTAAAGTTATCTGGCCCTCACGATATGTATCATATGTCGGCGACGGGGCAGTGCGGCTTCGATTGTTATGTGGAAGCGGATGGACATCTCCACTACCGAAGCACGACGGCAGGATGGAATCCTAGAGATTCTGAATATGAGTCTGTCCTATTTTTCCGAGATAAGGCAGAGAAGAGGCTTGTAGTTCTGAACTTCCCGCTGTATCAAGGGGTAGAGGAGATTATGGTCGGGTTGAAAAGGGAGGCCATCGTGGAGTCCCCGCCTGCTTATGAGGATCCAGGCAAGGTTATTGTTTACGGAACCTCCATCACCCAAGGGGCATGCGCCATGCGTCCTGGAATGTGTTACACGAACATTCTTAGTCGAAGAATCAATCGTGAATTTATTAACTTAGGCTTTTCTGGTCATGGAAAAGGAGAGGCCGAGCTGGCTCATATTATTGCATCTATATCCGATCCGGCTTGTCTTATTCTGGACTACGAAGCGAACAGCGTCTCTCCAGAACGGTATGCGGAGACACTGCCGCGATTCGTACGGATTTATCGTGAAGCGCATCCAGAAGTTCCGATTCTTATATTATCGAGACTCGCATTCTCCTTCACACGCTTCGATGAGGAGGACTCCAGACTGCATCAAGTACGCAAGCACATGCAGATGACGTTAGTGGAATCCTTGCGGCAAGCAGGGGATCGTCATATCTACTTCTGTGATGGTGAACAGCTTCTTCCACAGCATGCTCTTGAATGCTTCGTGGACGGCACTCATCCTACCGATCTAGGGTTTGTGCAGATGGCAGATGGACTGGAGCCTGTGCTGCGAGAAATACTGGCAAGAAAATCTTAACATAGCTTTAACAATAAGCAGGGAACTAGTTGCATACGGAATGATTCAGAGGTGGTCCAACCAAGGGCCGCCTCTTTTTGTCGTATTAGCGTTGTTGGAAGAAGCAGAACCAGACAATTGCGATGAAAAAAGGTATGTATGTAGGAACGATTATGAGAGGCTTCTATTATTTGAGATTCATATAGTAATAGGAAAAGGAGGTATGGAAGACATGAGAACCGTAATCTCTCACTTCTACAATGAGGAATATTTACTGCCGTGGTGGTTGAAGCATCATGCTTCACTTTTTGATCATGGAATTCTCATCAACCGAGGCTCGACGGATCGCTCTGTTGAAATTTGCAGACAATTGGTTCCCCATTGGGAGGTTCGAGATTCCAAAGTCCCTACATTTGACGCAGAACAGGTTGATATAGAGGTCATGGAAATCGAGGAAGAGTGCATGGGCTGGAAAATGGCGTTGAATACAACGGAATTTCTTTGCTTCCCTGATAAAAATAAGTTCTTTTCTTCGCTGGATGAGATGGGCAGCAGTATGTACACTATTCGTACGATTATGCTAATTGATGACCCTAACTACGGCTATGATGAACCGGATCCAGCCAAGCCTTTAGTAGAGCAGCGCCATCATGGTTTTATTTTGCCTGATACCGGCCGATTCATTCATAAGTACCCTCGGGGTAATTATGCTCCAGGAAGACACTTCTCTTCCCATCCGTTTATCGATTACCCCTTCAATGATAATCCGTATCCAGCCATTGTTATCAAGTTCTTCTATAGCCCATGGACAGAGGAAACACGGCTTCGAAAGTTACAGATTGGACCAACCCTTTCGGAAGGCAGTATTTATCGAAGCATGGGGCTACAGCATCTCGTTACCCGCGAAGAATTAGAGCGAAGATATAACAGTTATGTGAACCAAGCGACCGATTTAAGTCATCATCCTGGTTATCAGCGTCTATGGAGGTGAGCTGTTGAAGGCGGTCATACTTGCAGGCGGATACGGAACGAGAATCGGTGAGGAGACTCAGGTCAAGCCAAAGCCGATGATCGAGATTGGTCCCCAGCCGATACTGTGGCACATTATGAAGCTGTACAGCCATTATGGAATTCGTGAGTTTATCATTTGTCTGGGGTACAAGGGGCACGCGATAAAAGAATATTTCATCCATTACTATATGCGACATACGGATTTTACGTTAGATATGGGTAGTAACACTGTTGACTATCATGGGGACAATGCTGTTCCGTGGAAGGTTACACTAATCGATACTGGTGAGGGGACAGAAACGGGAGGACGGATTAAGCGAGTTCAAGCGTATGTTGGCGACTCTACCTTTTGCCTCACCTATGGAGATGGAGTTAGTAATGTAAATATTGCTGAATTGATTGCGTATCATCAATCCCATGGCAAATATGCGACAGTAACGGCAGTTCAACCCCCAGGAAGATTCGGTTCGCTTGCCTTGGCGCAGCAGCAGGTCATCGATTTTACAGAGAAGCCTGCAGGGGATGGCGGCTGGATAAATGGAGGCTTCTTTGTATTGGAGCCTGACGTGTTTCCATATATTCTTGACGATGCTGCCGTATGGGAGACGGATGTCTTAACCAAACTAGCACGCCAGCGGCAGCTTATGGCTTATGAGCATCATGGCTTCTGGCACCCGATGGACACAATGCGGGATAAGAAGAAATTGGTTGACTTGTGGGACCGGGGACAAGCGCCATGGAAGGTGTGGCAGGCATGATTAATGAAGCTTTTTGGCAGGGAAAGAAGGTTCTTGTTACGGGACATACGGGCTTCAAGGGATCCTGGTTGACGATGTGGCTGTCCATGTTGGGTGCGGAGGTTGTCGGATATGCCTTATCACCGAGTACGAAGCCGAATCTGTACGATGCTGCGGATATTCAAGCAGTGTGTAGGGAGTCCATTATCGGAGATGTGAATGATTATTCGGCTCTGCTGAAGGTGATGTCGGAGTACGAGCCGGAGATTGTGTTCCATTTGGCTGCACAGCCGCTCGTACAAACGTCCTATGAACATCCGGTAAGCACCTTTCACACGAATGCCATGGGAACGGTGTATCTGCTGGAGGCGGTTCGTCATACAGCTAGCGTTCGTACTGTAATCAATGTAACGAGCGACAAGTGCTATCGCAATACAGGGGAATCGGTGCTTCCATTTCGCGAAGAAGATCCGCTAGGCGGTCATGATCCTTATAGTGCAAGCAAGGCTTGTGCCGAGATCATTGCAGCAAGCTATCGGGATTCCTATTTTCGCAACGAGGATGGACAAGGGCCTAGAATGGCTTCCGTTCGGGCAGGTAACGTCATTGGCGGCGGGGATTGGACAGAATCTCGTCTTCTGCCGGATGTAATAAGAGCTTGTTCTGCCTCTGAACCACTACTTGTTCGGAACCCGAACGCGGTACGACCGTGGCAGCATGTGTTGGAGCCCGTGCACGGTTACCTGCTTCTCGCGGAGAAGCTGTGGGATCATCCGCAATACGCAGATGGATGGAACTTCGGGCCGCTGGAACAGCCAGACACAACCGTTCAAGATATCATTCAAATGGCAGCAGAGATCTGGCAGGTAGACATACAAGTGGTGCTAGAACAAGTAGCCTCTCGCTATGAATCTCCTCGACTATCTCTGGATAGCAACAAGGCTGCACAGCTATTAAACTGGCTTCCGAAGTTGTCTATCAGAGAGGCTGTGGCTTGGACGATGTCCTGGCATCAGCAGTATCGTGCAGGAATGAATGCTAGACTGCTATCAGAGCGGCAGATCGTCGATTATGTTCGCAGAGAAGGAGGAAGAGCAGGCGAATGAACTCACATTGTCGGTTATGCGGTACACAGCTTGTGCACACCTTTGTTGATTTAGGGCAATCTCCACTTGCAAATGCCTTCCTAACACCAGAGGAACTGGGGGATGCTGAACCCTATTATCCGCTCCATTCGTATGTATGTGATACTTGTTGTCTCGTACAGCTTGATCAGTTTGCGAGCCCGGCTAGTATATTCAAGCATTACTTATATTTAAGCTCCTATTCTACGAGTTGGCTGAAGCATGCAGAACAATATACAGACATGGCGATTCGCAGATTTCAACTGAACGGTGATTCACAGGTCATCGAGATTGCGAGCAATGACGGTTATTTACTGCAGTATTTCCATCAGCAGGGTATACGGACACTGGGCATAGAACCAGCAAGCAATGTGGCTCAACTTGCGAGGGATAAGGGAATTCCGACGAAGGCAGAGTTTTTCGGACAACGGCTGGCGGAAGAGCTCGTTAAGGACGAGGGGATTAGCGGGAATCTAATCGTAGCGAACAATGTGCTGGCTCACGTTCCGGACGTGCAGGATTTTGTCACTGGTCTGAAGCGGCTGCTCCATCCGGAAGGTACCATTACGATTGAATTTCCGCATGTTCTCAATCTTATTCGATTTAAGCAGTTCGATACGATTTATCATGAGCACTTTTCTTACTTCTCCTTGTTCTCGGCTCAACAGCTATTCTCCATGCACGGCCTCCAAGTAACAGATGTAGAAGAACTTTCTACACATGGGGGGTCATTGCGCTTGTATGTCATGCATGAGGACAAGGACAGATTGTCTGCAGCAGCTGTGCAAAAGGTTCTGGAACAGGAACGGCAGAACGGACTGCACGACTGGCGGGCATATACCGCATTCGCCCAGCAGGTAGAACAGATGCGGGAGGATATTGTCCGATTCATGATGGAAGCTCGCAATCAAGGCAAGCTGGTAGCAGGTTATGGGGCACCGGCGAAGGGCAATACGCTGCTAAATTATTGCGGATTCCACACGGCATGGCTTCCATTTACTGTGGATCAGAATCCATATAAGCAGGGTCTGTATTTGCCTGGTTCGCGAATTCCTATTCGCAGTCCCGAGGAGCTGAAGCGAGTACGTCCAGATTATGTGCTTATACTGCCTTGGAATTTGAAAGAAGAGATTATGGAGCAGTGCGCTTATATCCGAGAATGGGGCGGTAAGTTTGTCATCCTTGTTCCAGAGATTGAAGTGGTGTGAAGGATGGATAAAATACTGGTTACGGGCGGCAGTGGGTGGATCGGCGGCTTCGTCGTTCAGATCCTACTCCAGAAAGGGTACGACGTCCATGCTATATATCGGAGAGCGCATAGAGCGGATCTCTTCTGTACGTGGCATCAGATAGATTTATGGGATGAGGAAGAAGTGAAGGCCCTTATCGAACAGGAAAGACCGACACACCTTATGCACCTTGCCTGGGATGCTATTCCGCCGCAATGCTATACTTCTCTAAGCAACTATAACTGGATGCAATCCAGCAAGACGCTTATTGATCTTTTCATTCAAAGTGGAGGACAAAGATTGATCGTTGCTGGCTCTTGTGCCGAATATGAATGGATGCCGGGATTATTGTCAGAGGTCAATTCTTCATTATCGGAGAAGACTTTATATGCGGTATGCAAAAATTCGCTGCGTGCTTGGCTGGAGTCTTATACGGAACAATGGGGGATAAGCAGCGGCTGGGCACGTATTTTCCATCTATATGGCCCTCAAGAGCAAGGGAATCGTCTCGTATCTTCGATTATTCGCTCGCTGTTGGCCGAACGGGAGGCAGCCTGCTCACACGGCAAGCAGTATCGCGATTTTCTGTATGTCAAGGATGTGGCGGATGCGCTGGTGTCCTTTCTCTTCAGCAAGGTGGAGGGCGCATTGAATATCGGTTCAGGGAAGCCGGTTCAGGTGAAGCAGATCGCCCTGATGATTGCCAAGAAGTTGGGGCGTGAATGTTTGCTTCGATTCGGGGCACTCCCTGATCCCGTAGATGAACCCTTGTATGTTGGCGCTCATGCTGGGCGTTTGAAGCAGGAATTGCGATGGCAGCCTCAGTATAGTTTGTCGGCAGGAATAGACGAAACGATCGAATGGTATAGGAACTTCCAGAAGGATATTCGCTAAATTCACTTGATCGATTTTATCGTAGTAGTGAATGGACTCCTTGCATTCGCGCAGCCTCAATAAATTTTAAGCGAACGCTCAGCTGCATTTCAGCTAATAATAGGATAATAGATAGGGAATATATCGTAGCAGTGAGGGAGAGGCGTGGATGTATCGGAGCAGAGGAATTCGAATTCTCATCGTAGACGATGAACCGAATATTTTACAATTTCTTGAGCTGGGCTTGGTAAATGAGGGGTTTGATGTGCAGGCTGCACAAGACGGCGTAACTGCCGTAGCCCGATTTACTGAGTTCCAGCCTCATGTCGTTATATTGGATGTGATGATGCCGGGGATGGACGGGTATGAAGTGTGCCGTATGCTGAAGAAGTCAGAAGATGTGGCGATTATTATGCTTACGGCGAAGGATGAGGTGGATGACCGTGTGAAGGGTTTGAATCTGGGGGCAGACGATTACATGGTCAAGCCATTCAGCTTCGCTGAGCTATTGGCACGAATTCAAGCGCGGATTCGCAATCAGTTCCCGACGATGTTCGGGGATGTGCAGGTAGGGCCATTCGTGATCGATGACAAGCGCAAGGAAATGAAGTATAGCGGCAGTGTGCTGGCGCTCTCGCCAACGGAGTATGATCTGCTCAAGTTCCTCGTGCTGAATCGTGGCGTGGTGTTGAGTAAGTCTGTCATCTTGGATCGGGTATGGGGGTATGACTTTGGGGGAGAGGACAATATTGTCGAGGTGTATATCCGATCTTTGCGGGAAAAGTTGAACGACAAGGAACATCAGTTAATTCGAACGTTGCGTGGAGCTGGTTATCGGGTAGATATCCCATGAGGAATCGATGGCGTTCCGGTCTAGAGAGAATTGTAAACTTGTATTCACTACGTACCCAATTGCTGTATCGTTCTTTGCTTGTCATTGCTATCTTGCTGGTGATCGTCGGCATGCTGCAGTATATATTTATGCGCGAGGTTGTGTATCAGAATAAAGCAGCGAGTCTTCAAAGTCATGCAATGAGCATTCCTGGATTCGTCTGGAAGCGGGTGGGACAGTATCATCGTCAGCTTGAACAGTCGGGACAGCGTGTACCCGAACCCTCAATGCCGATGCTGCTTATGCCGGATACCCATGTGGCCTTCATTGATCAAGCAGGGGACTATCATTCACTGCCGAATGGGCAAGCTGAACTTGCCACCGTACAATTGAATGCTGAGGAGTATGAGAAGGTAAGAAGGACTCCTCTGGGCAGTCCATCCTACCACATTGCAAATGATTCGAACGGAAATGAACAGTTGGTTGTATTGCATCCCGTCTTATCAGCTCCTGGCAGGGAAATAGGGACGGTGCAAATTAGTACGCCAACGGCTCCGCTTAACGACTTGCTCATGGGGCAGACGCTTACTTTTCTCATGATAGCGGCTATAGCGATGTTACTAGGGGTAATTGTGCTGCTTCCAGTTATCCGAAGGACGCTGCGACCGCTGTCTGCAATGGTGAATACAGCTGAACAAATTGATGCAGGCAATCTGGATAGGCGCTTCTCCACCGCGCAGGGACAATCTGAGGTGGATCGTCTAGCCGATTCCTTCAATAGCATGCTGGAGAGGCTAGAGACTTCCTTCGACGCGGAACGGGAGATGAAGGAGCAGATGCGACGCTTCGTTGCCGATGCATCCCATGAGCTTCGTACACCGTTGACTTCGATCCATGGATTTCTAGAGGTTCTGCTTCGCGGGGCGGTCCAGCATCCCGAACAGCTGCATAAGGCATTAACAAGCATGCATAGCGAGTCGGAGCGACTAAGTAAGCTGATTCATGATTTGCTTCTACTGGCGAAGCTGGATCGAGATGGGGCGCCTTCCATTGAACTGGTTGAAGGATCTCTCGATGGAGTCATTCGCAGCATGGGACCGCAGCTAGTAATGCTGGCAGGGAAGAGAACGGTGGCGATTACGCTAGAGCCTCAGCTATTATGCAAGCAAGATCCCGATAAGATGAAGCAGGTAGTGCTCAATCTGGTGCATAATGCGGTTCAACATACGGATGAAGGACTAGGGCACATTCACGTCGAGGGTATGAATAAGGAGAATGGAGTTCAGCTATCCGTCTCTGACAATGGGGTGGGTATTGCTCCGGAGCATCTTCCATATCTGTTCGATCGATTCTATCGCAGCGAATCTTCGCGGAATCGCAAAAGCGGTGGTTCCGGACTAGGTCTGGCTATTACGAGATCGATCGTCGAAGCGCATGGTGGAACGATAGACGTTGTTAGCCGAATAGGCGAGGGCAGTACATTTCGGGTATGGCTGCCTAGGTAAATGAATTTTGGAACCAGGTTCAGCGGCTGTTTTCCGAGACTATCCTGCTTAATGAGCTTCAGTAGAGGTAACGTAACCTGATAAAAAAGAAGCAGAATCCTTCGCTAGAGCGTAGGGATTCTGCTTCTTGAGTTTGGGCCGCTAAGCTTACTTCTGATTCAGTACACGATACAAAATGATGGCTGCTTGTGCACGAGTGGAAGTTCCAGTCGGATTGAATGTATTGTCGTCAGAACCTTTGATGAGCCCTTTGCTGACTGCATATGCAACGGCAGCCTTCGAATCTTGTGAAATACGCTCCTCATCCTTGAACCCAAGTGATGCATTCGCTTGGGAGAGATCGGCCTGCAGTGCTTGGGCCAGCAAGACGACCAGCTTCTCGCGTGTAATTGGATTCCGTGCCCCAGGCTCAGCAATTCGCTGCTCCCATGTCTTGCCGCTGTTCGTCAAGCGATCAAGCAAGGAGACGAATTCAGCCTGAGTAATGACATCGTTCGGTTTGAACGTGTCTAAGCTGTCTTTACCATGCAGCAGATCATGGGCGGCGATTACTTCGATTTCATCCTTCGCCCAATGTGCAGCAATATCGCTAAATGGTCTTACATGCTCTGCGATGGTATAGGTGCCGTATTGAGTTACTTCGAACGTGACCGATTTTTTGTCGGCCGCTTGTGTTCCTGCCAATGTGTATTTCCAAGAGTTAGCCGTATCTTGCGCGAGTGCATAGACACCTGCCCTGCGAATATCCTTCGCGGCATCTGTCAGCTTGAGTGTAATTCCAAGCGGCACACTCTTCGCATCTTTAGGGCCGCGGATGGTGAGCTTTGGAGAGGTGTAGGTAGCTTCGCCACGCTCTTTTGCGAACCCTTTATCCTTGTGGTCAGACAGGGAAAGCACAAGCTCAAGTCCGTTCGAGCCGATAAGATCAGCTACCGATTTATTCGGAATGACAATGTCAAAATCAGTTCCAGATAGAAGCAAGTCCTTGCCTGAATCCTGCAGCTGCTTCGCAGTCGACTTGTCCAGTGTGAATACGACCTCACCATAATCTTTCGTGTGTAAGTCGCTGATATCGAGTGAGACCTGCTTGGCATCCTTGTCCTTCAGCTGTTTTTGCACGGCATCTGCATTAATCTTGAACACTGCATTTACCGTACTATCCTTCTTCGTCTCCGTCAGTAATCCAGCTTTCAGTTGTTTACCTGTTGGAGTTGGTGTAACAGATGCTGCAGAACCTCCTGATGAAAAGGCTGAAGTTGGCGGCTCCGGCTTCGGATTCGGAACGGATGGTTTAACAATTTCAATCTTAGAAGACAACACAGAACCTATCGGAATTGACGAGCTCTTATCATTGAGCAACTTCACTGCTCCAAGATTAAATTCATACATTCCTTCTTGATTGCCAACGAAGGTGAGTGTTGCAAGATCTCCTTCGCCTTCATAAGCACCGCCGCTTAAACTAATGCTGTAATTCAATTTCTTCAAGCCATTTTCATCGGTGATTTCCTGATGAATAATCAGTGGTGTATCTGGATAATGGAGCTTTTGATACGTGGCCATCGTGACGCTTGGCTTCACGTCCAACAAAGTCAGCTTGCTGTCATAAGTAAGACTGAATGAAGCGGAATATACAGCCTCCGCTACGGAATAATTGACCTTGACGTCAAATGGAGTTCCTGTAAGAACTTTAGAGCTGCTGCTTCCTGCATAAACGATGTCCTTATTATCGAACTTGATAACCTCGGCAGGCTCCATAAATCCATTTAAAGCAGCATCATATACGAATAAATAGAACTCGTTCATACCTGGATCCAAAGGAACCCCTATCTCAAATGTTCCATCCTTGTGAATAAAGCCGTCATGCTGTACACCGGATGTATCAACCGCAGCTGTGGCGATATATTTGCCAATAGGATCGCTAGGGAATAAATCAATGAATAAGTCTTTCGTTATTTGTCCCCTGATAATACCCATGCCTGGATTTGCATTGTCAATAACGAGAGGGTTAGCATCCAATGTATATTCAGGTGCTTGTCGGTCGATAACAAATCCTCTTGCCTCATTATCAAGTTTCTTGCTGTTGACGAACGGTGCCAACTCGTACAATCCGTCAGGCAGAGAGACCGTCTGGCCGTCCTTCGTTACAGATCCCTTCCATTTTTCTTCTCCATAGATATCTGGGAGATGAAGCTTGCCCTCGCTGTCAAAAAAGTCGCCCATATATTTTCCATATACAACGTCTGTTACGGAGACCTTGAACTGCTCAAGTGGTTTTGTCAGATCAAATGTAACCTTTGCTTCCGCTGTTTCTTTCGCTTTACCGCCTGGTGAGAGGTAAATAGGTTTCACTGTCAGATTCGTAATTGGAGCAATCCCATACTTAATACCAACAAACAGGCTGACAGGAAGATGCAGCTGGTGACCAGCTGTCTGCTCGGTCAGGGTGATAACGCCTTCATAGCTGCCCTCAGCTGCATTGGAAGGAATGACTACTTTGACTTCAAGATTGTCTGAACCATTGGCAGGTACAGTTACTGAGCTCGAACTGAGCTGCAGATCGATGCCGCTGCCTGTCCCACCCCATGAACTGCTTATTGCGTAGGTTTGATCCGAATTGGCGATATCCTTAACGACAATGTCTCGCGAGTAGGTTCCCGCGGGAACCAATCCAAAGGAAACGCTTCCAGTTTCATAGTTGATGCTTTTACGATCACTTGTTGCAGTAGTTGTGTCTTTAACCATGGCGATGGCTGTAGCTTTAATCGTTTGATCAAGATCCACGCGCCCTGCGCCCTGTTCTGTTACCAAATAGGGTTTATGATTGCGGTCTTCTATGGTTACAGCATTATTCATCATGAGAGATTTGAGATCATTCGTTGCAATTTTATGATGATATTTCTCCAGCAGCAAAGCAGCAGCGCCTGCGATGTGAGGAGCAGCCATGCTTGTTCCTTGTGAATTCTGGTATGCATTTGCGTAATTTCCATCCCAAGCGGGTACGGAGGAACGAATGGCGACACCTGGAGCGGTGATATCCGGCTTCGCAGTATAGTTTGGATAGATAGGTCCGCGGGAGCTGAAGTCCGCCATCAGATCCTTTTCTTCTGTGGTATCAAAGGTGATCGTGTTTATTCCCTGCTCAATGTTCTTTTTGATCGCTAGACCCGAGGCCTGTGAGACCGTATAGGTAGGTATGTACTGGCCTTCTTTGCCAAGCGTGGCCTTCAGTTCACTAGGCTCATTGTTGTAAATGATGAGCGCCGCGGCTCCAGCGTTCGTTGCATTTATTGCTTTTTCCTGGAAGCCAATTTCGCCGCCACGTGAAACGAGTACCAGCTTGCCGGATACGTTGATGTTTTTGTAGTCTTCAGTCTTACCGAAATTGGCATATACCACTTCGAATGATGTGCCCGCAGTAGTAATTTCTGCGGCGAATTCTGCCAATTGAGCATACAGCAATTGTTGAATTCCCGGAGCTTTGAATACAGGCGTAATCATTGGAGGCGTGGAGGCACCTACGGATATCGGAAGATGGGCTCCTCCCGGAGTGCCAACCGTTCCAGGCTTAGGGCCATTGTTGCCTGCGGCCAATACAACGGTTACGCCTGCTCTTACCGCATTATTAACTGCAACCGAATCAGCAGTGTAGGCATTGTTGAAATTCCCGCCGAGCGACAGGTTGATAACGTCTAGTTTCTCTGTTACCGCTCGATCGATAGCTGCAATAATATTCTCGGTCGATCCACTACCGTATGGCCCGAGCACCCGATAGACGTATAAGTCAGCACCGGGAGCTACACCTTTGACCCAGCCATTCTTACCGTTCGGATTGCTGGGATCACCACGGCCCACTATCGTGCCGGATACATGTGTCCCGTGTGTTGTATGATATTCCTTGCCGTCTGCTCTTTTCGGCTTTGACGGATCAGGCAGAGTTTCCATTGGATCATTGTCGTTATCAACGAAATCCCAGCCACCCCTATAGGCATCTTTTAAGCTAGGATGGTTATAATCGACTCCTGTATCTATCACTCCAACCTTAATGCCCGCGCCTGTAACGCCGATATCCCATAATTTATTGGCGCCAATATGAGGGGCGCTCTCGTCCATCAATGGCTTGAATACATATCCGTTGTCTACAGGGATTGTATTGTACTCCAAGTTCGGATACACAGCTTTAACGTTCGGAAGATTCGCAAGCTTATCTACCTCGTTAGCTGGAATGCGCACGGAGTATCCGTTGAATGTTTTCGTATATTCGCGATGCAGTACTGCATTTAAGTTCTTCTCGGCTTGCACTTTGAAGGCACTATGCTCAAGCTTAATCTTCCGTTCCTGGTTAAGCGCAGATGGAGCAAAGCTCTTTCCTTGGTTCGCTAGAGACAAGGCTACGGGATCAGTTGTTAATTCAACGATGACTGTTATCGGATCACTAGTATCGGATTGAGGAACGAAGTTGCTTGTTTTGGTTGGTGCCAAGGAGTATGTAGAGTATTTGGGTTGACCAGGAAGTTGGAGTTGAGGTGATAAGGTCGATTTGATGTTTGGTGTGGCCTGCTCAGTCGATGCAATCTCCTGGGCATAAGTGTGCGATGGAGCAGGGAATAGCATGGCGGCCACCATGGCGATGCTAAGGAACCCCGCTAATTTTCTTCGAATCGTATGTAATTTCAAGCTGCAGCCTCCCTTCAAAATGGTTGATGCTGGCTTCGTGTCTTCTGGAATCTTCTTTTATTCTACGAAAACCTCCTTAATTCAGTATTTGATTCCATATCATTCCAAATAGGTGATAGTGATTATTGTAGCGCACACTCTATTTGAAAACATGGGTATTTAGTCCTAAATCATAGTTTGGAACAGGCTACGAATGGTAGGGGGTGTTAAAAGGAAATCATAGATTATGGCTGGTTGTCGTACAGAACGAATTTCTCATTTTCAGCTGATATTCAGCTAGCCCTCATATTTCGTTCAGTTCCGCTTAAGCCTGGACTCAGCTAGCCCGGATATGATGGTTGCTATCAGGTGTTCTTTCGGAAACGAAGGGCATCTTTGGAATTTTAAAAAGGGGAATGATTGATATCAATTCCCTCTATGAAGTTCAGGGAACACAGAGCAATGAATAGAAGCTCCCAACCAGAGAGGAGGGAAATGCCATGATGGTCGATAAACAAGCGGCGGTTCAGTTTATGCGCTACTGCCAAGTTGGATTAACGAACACAATTGTAGACTTCTCCGTATTCTATCTGCTTATCGCAGGGGAAGCATCATATTTACTTGCACAAGCGGCTTCCTCCGGTGCCGGAATGCTTAACAGCTTTCTCCTCAATCGGAAATGGACGTTTCAAGTGTCGGATAAGATCAGAATACACGAAATTATGAAATTTGCGCTGTTGAACGGCTTGTCAATGTTGCTCTCTTCTGGACTGCTGCTGATGCTGATTGAATGGAGCGAGCTTCCGTTATGGATCAGCAAGCTGGCAGCTACGACAGGAGGGATGTTCGTGAATTACAGCGGCAGTCGATTGTGGGTATTTGCACCTCATCAAGAAACAAAGTTTGAGGACGATCATAATCAAAAAGTCTGTAATACACGCAGTCTGGATGGTGAACAGGTATCTGCCTGTAACGAAGGATCAGCCGAAAGAAATGCTGCCGATTATGGATAAGCCTGCTATTCCATCCCATTTAAAAGGAAGCGTTAGTTATCAGCTATTCTCAGCTTTCGAAGAGATAGAATGTGATCCAATCATCTCCTTACCTGAGCGTTCTACTAGCGGTACTCTCTTATGTTACACTACATAAGAGAATACAAACTTCGAATCGCAATAGTAAGGAGATAGATCATAATGAAACTGATATCTTGGAACGTGAACGGGTTGCGTGCTTGCGTGAATAAAGGTTTTATGGACTACTTTCAAGAGATGGACGCAGATATTTTCTGTGTCCAAGAGACGAAGCTGCAGGAAGGGCAGATTGAGCTTGATCTCGGCGAGGAATATTCGCAGTATTGGAATTATGCGCTCAAGAAGGGATATTCGGGCACGGCTGTATTTACGAAGAAGAAGCCTCTGACGGTTCGCTATGGCATCGAGGAGAATGAGGAGCCGGAAGGCCGCATCATTACGCTTGAGTTCGAATCTTTCTTCTTAGTCAATGTGTACACGCCGAACTCGAAGCGTGATCTCTCCCGTCTGGAAGAACGACTGGAGTGGGAAGAGCGATTCCGCGGCTATTTGCAGCAGTTGGATGCGTGCAAGCCGGTTATCGTTTGTGGTGACTTGAACGTTGCTCATCAAGAGATCGATTTGAAGAATCCGAAATCGAACCAGGGCAATTCTGGATTCACAGCAGAAGAGCGGGAGAAGATGACCATCTTACAAAACGCAGGCTTCACAGATACGTTCCGGCATTTCTATCCGGATCGGACGGACGCGTACAGCTGGTGGTCGTACATGCCGAAGGTGCGTGAACGGAATATCGGGTGGCGCATTGATTACTTCCTCGTATCTTCGAGATTGAACGATTTCTTGGTAGATGCTCGTATTGACTCGGATATCTTGGGCAGTGATCATTGCCCGGTTCATTTGATAATAGAGGATATATAGCTGGAGAACATAAGCTAGAAGCAAGAATGGAATCATTGGAATCATAAATCAATAACAGAAGGCCGGAGACCCATACAGAGAGGGAATCCGGCCTTCTCCTATGTTGCGTGGAGAACACGCTTCGTATATTCCTCTGGTGTAGCACCGATGATAGCCTTGAAATCCTTAATGAAATGGGATTGATCATAGTAGCCAAGATCTATGGATAGTCTCGTCAAATCTTGATAGGCGCCGTAGTCGATGGTTTCTGCGGCATCTTGCAATCGATACAGTCGAATGACCCATTTAGGCGTCACACCCACATATTGCTGGAACAGTCTCTGCAGCTTGCGCTTATTCACCTCAAAATGTTCACATACATGATCGACCTTCGTAATATGGCGATTGCCCTGAATATGGTCAATGATACGATTGAGATAAGCCACGTTGTTGTCTTTAGTGGGAAGATGCGCTAGGAAGAAGGCTTCTGCTGCCGCGACCATATCTTCATCCTCGTCCTCGGATAGGACAGCCTGTTCAAGTAGACGCGGATCAGCTTGGAATACATCTTCAAGACGCATTGAACGGCCTGTGATCTGGGAGATGAGCAGGCCTGCGAACGGATAAAATCCTCCTGGCCTGAATTTGATGCCTAATACCTTTCCCTTGCCCTCCAAACGATGGGAATAGCGGTTCTGTGCAACACCATAGATAGCTGTTTGGCCATGCTCAATGACCATATTAACGCATGGATTTGGAACAATCCCTTGTTCGTATGGAAGCTGATCGGTTAGATCCCAGCGAATGATCCAGAAGTGCTTAATAACATCACGCAATTGTTCAGAGGGTACATGGCGCGCAAGCGAGAATTTCTGCTCGCCTTGTTTCATGTTCAAAATGCCCATGCTAGGCTTATGGATTGTGGGTTGCATAAGTACGATGCGAATCACTCCCGAAATCAAGATTGAAGGACGATGGACTTGTTGATTGAGCAAGCCCCTGTTATGTGCCAACCGTTACAATGTGCCTAATTCCTGTGGACTGTCGCGTTTTTACAATACAAGCTTACGGGCAATATCTATAATTATAGTAGCAATAGATGGGAATCACCGCAATGCTGCTTAGTATGGGAACGAGTAGTCAGTCATTTTGCGAAGGAGTGAAGGCAAATGGAAGCATTAAAGTATGAATTTTATATTGGAGCATCGCCTGAGATCGTATGGAATACAATCGCGTCTCCAGAAGGGACGCGTAAAATTTTCTTCGGCTGTGTACTGAAATCGACCTTCGAAATTGGAGCTCCTTATGAATATGTAGGTCCAGGTAATGAAGGCGACGAGACGGTGCATGTGTATGGACATATTTTGGCCTATGAACCGAACAAAGTGTTGAGCTATACAGAGCATCCGGGGCCCTCTTATCGTGAGAATCATGCGGAGCTGGAGACTCGAATTACCTTCACGATTGACGAGGTTGGCAGCTGTACACGGTTAACATTGGTCAATGACAACTGGACGGAAGGACATCCATCCTATGAGAGTACGAAGGGACATTGGTGGATGATACTAAGCAACATTAAGACATTGGCTGAAACGGGAAAGACATTGGATTTTGGCTGGTAGAACGGTAAAGAGAGTCGACGTTATGTCGGCTCTCTTTTGCTTTCCATAGGTTAGACGGATTCACTTTCCTGGTAGAGTTTTTCGATGCAATCCCAGCATATTTTCTCTGGCTTCATATTCACTTCGATGATCCATGGCTTTAATTGTTGATCGATACCAATATCAATACCGAGCATCCTCACTCCGGGATATCTGGTCTCAATCACTTCACTTGTACGCGCACTGATCCGATTCAATTGCTCTTTCACATTGCGCAGACTGACCCAATTGGTATGCGAGGATAATAACTTCTCAATCGACATGGAGCTTCCGCCGCTGCGAATATTTGTCACAATTTTGTTAGGCTGGGCAACACGGCCGAGAATGCCTTCGTTCTTCCAGCTATCGTCTTCCTGCTTCCTGACCATAATGCGCAGATCGAAGGGGCGATCTTCCCATTTCATCACATCAATTCCCTGCTGCACAATATATTTTTTGCTTGTCTTCTTCGCCAGAATGAAGGGATACAATTGTTCTTCCGAATGGAAAGTATGCTGCTTCGTTCCGTGGTGGACATGGAACTGTTCTGATCCAGAGGAATCCATTGACTTGCTTACCTTCATGACCCCTTCACCGAAGGCGCCTTGATTCGGCTTCACATAGATTGTTGGATACAGCGATAGCATGAATGTTAAAGAGTCCTTATCCAGCCTCAATGTCTCTGGCAAATGCCCACGCAGCTCATGATCCTTCATCAATGCGAGATGATGTTCCCACTTCGGTCCCTTTGGCTCGACCACAGAACGTGTTTTAGCTGCTGTCTTTCTCGCCTTTCTCTTCATGGAGTCTGATCCTCCTCCTGTAGGTGTTTACCCTATCTTATTCGCCTGACTGGGACCTTGCCCGTATTGTTCGCGTTTTTTTGCACATTGTTGGGTAGCTGAATAAACTATGGGCAGGAAGGAGTGAGCGACTTGACGGTAATCAAGATTGCCGCGGTAGGAGATATATTGATGAAGAGTGAAATCATTGGCTCAGCGAAGCAGCCTGACGGCTATCAATTTGAACCGATTTTCGAACAAGTAGCTCCTTATATACAGGAGCATGATTTTGCGATTGGCAATTTGGAGACGACATTCTCGGGTGCAACCTGGCATGATGACGACATCTTGAAACCGAAGGGGAGCAATCGTTGGAAGGAGCAAAGGCATCCTGTCACACGGTATCCGATCTTTAGCTGTCCAGATGAATTGGCACCTGCACTGAAGCGATCAGGATTTGATTTCTTCTCGACTGCGAACAATCATTGCATGGATGGGGGCGGGAAGGGGTTAGTCCGAACACTTGATGTTCTTGATCGTTATGAATTGAAGCACACGGGTACCTATCGTTCGAGGAGAGATGCGCACACATCCATGATCATACCTGTAAAGGGAATCAAGCTAGGCCTTGCCGCGTATACGCTGGGTACAAATTCAATTCCTGTCCCGAAGGCGTGGCAGGTCAATCGCCTGAATCCGAGCAAGATGCTTGCTGATGTTAAGGCGTTGAGAGAGCAAGCAGATCTGGTCATTGCCTGTTTGCATTTCGGACAGGAATATCGAACAACGCCGACGGCAGGGCAGCGCAGGCTCATGCAATTGCTGTTCCAACACGGTGTAAATGTGGTGCTGGGCGCTCACCCACATGTCCTTCATCCCGTCATCTCCAAAAGAATGAAGGATAGGTACGGTCGCACTCGGCTCCGGGTGGCGGCTTCTTCGCTAGGAAATTTCCTGACAACGAGATTGAAGAAGAACCCAAAGACGCTGCAAGGGATGATCCTATCGTTAACGATTGAGAAGAACAAACAAGGGATTACGGATATTACCAAGATCGATCAGAGGCTGACAACCGTGCAACGAGTAGAAGAACAGGGACGAACCGTGTTCTCGATCATCCCCGATTAATGGACTGACCCCTAAAGGGTGTGCAGTTGAGGTCGAACAGTAAAATAAGAAGGGGCAATTATTGCTCCTTCATCCGCGTTGCTGAGGTCATTAGCAAAGATTCTCCTGTTTTCCTTTTAATACAGCCTCTTCCCGATTGCCTACATTCAGCTTGGAATAGAGGATGGAACAATAGTTTCGTACAGTGCCTTCGCTTAAGAAGAGTTTTTTCGCGATTGACTTGTATCTAAGGCCCAATGATAGATGGTGCAATACTTGGTGTTCGCGCTGTGTAAGTCCATATGGATTGTCTTGAATATGACTTGCGCTATTTTCTATGTTGCTCGTCCTTGATTGCTTCATGCCTGCAAATACTTGCTCCGCAATGCCCTCTGCGATCCACGTCCCGCCGTTGTTAATCAATTTAATGGCCTCAATCAGTTCTTTTGGATGGACGGACTTCAGCATATAGCCGTTGGCACCGTGCTTAAGGGCCGTCATCGCTTGCCCGACGTCTGGAAAAGTAGTCAGAAATGCAATCTTTAAGTCAGGCCACCGCAGCTTCATCGTTTGAAGGGCGGTAATCCCGTCCATTTTCGGCATTTTCACATCCATAAGCACTAGATCTGGATGGAACCGCTCGCACTGTTCAAGTGCTACCCGCCCATTGGAGGCCGCCCCGACTACTTCGAATTCAGGGTGCTTGGTCAATAACATATGCAAGCTATGCAGAATCGATTCCTGATCGTCTACGATAAGAATTCGCACTGCAGCGTTCGGTGCTGGCATGATGAGAGGTGCCTTACATACGACTACCGTACCTTCTCTAGGCACGGAATGAATAGACAGATTACCGCCCAATGCGAGCAGGCGATCTTTCATCCCCGAAAGTCCATAGCCGTATTGTACCTGCTCCATCCCTTGGCCATTGTCCTCGATATGCAGACGGAGCCATTCTTCATCGTAATATAGCGAAATATCTATGGAGGTGGCTTGTCCGTGACGTACAGCATTCGTCAGGGCTTCTTGCAAGCATCGGTACAGGCAGTGACTGACGTGTTTCGTTACAGGGCACTCTGTTCCCAACACGCGGAGTTTTACCTTGATGCCTGTCGATGTATAGAAGTCGTTGGACAGCTGATTTATCGATTCGCTTAGGGTTCCATCCATCTGATCGGGGGATAGATCATGCAGATGCGTACGTATATCATCGAACCCTTTGCGAGCCCGTACTATTATTTCTCCATATTGCTTGCCGTGTGATTCAGGAATGGCGGGACGCATCGATTCCAATCCCATAATGATGGATGTTAACGTGTGCCCGATTGTATCGTGAAGCTCGTGGGACAGCCTGCTCCGCTCCTCGATCAAGGTAAGCTGCTCTACTTGGGTTACATGATGCTCGAGCACGCGATTCTGCTCCTGAATGATGAGACTTTGCTTATGAGTGAGTGCTAGCAATTGAAAAGCAAAGCCTAGAAAGTAGGCTAACCCATTGTTCGGCAGGTACCGGAGTATAATCTCATCCATCGCTGAATTAGCGGCCATGCCGAGACTGAAGGGAATACAGATCACGACCAGGGGAGCGGTCCACCATAGCGAATTGCGGCTGCTTAAGAAGCCGAATACAAAGGCAGCCATAAGGAATTGCCATGAGGCTAGAGGCAAGTAGGCACTTATCCAAATACTGAAAACGCCGACAAGCAAGATTTCCGCAAGCATGTGCCATTGTCTTCCGAACCCCAGCAGCAATGGAAGAGGATAGACGAATAAGGCTAGCGTACAGAGCATCCACATCGCGTGAGGGAACTCTTCACGGAACGCTAGTACGATGACTGACGCGCTGATCAGCCAATAGATTCGAGTGACAAGAATCGCCCAATCGTACCACGCCCGCTGCTTCGTCCACGGTATTGCTATATTCAATGTTAGCACCTCATTTCATAGTTCCGATAGATTCTGCAATGTATTGATAACAACTATGACGACAGTCAAGAGGCAATTACGTCATCCATGTTACTAGAATTTAACGGCAGAATGGGATGACACAGTGCTTGTCACATCATGACATTTTGTCATATGAACCCCATGTCATGCCCCTTTGCGGGAGCGTATTGCCTAGTAATTTGCCATAAGTGACATTTCGTTACTACGAAATATGACATTTTTCAGATAGTTTGAGGTTAAGTCGCGGGCATTAAGCTTCTGAATCTACCGAGTGCATGAGGTATGCCGCGATTCTACAAGAAAAGAAGAGGAGAGGATTCTATGTTATTTCAAAAATGTTTGTTGGCGAGTTTTTCTGTGCTGCTTGCAGGATCCATGCTGCTGAATACTTCGGCAGCTCGGGCACAGGATGTGAGAAACAATTGGGCTTCGACACAAGAAAGTCAAGTAAACCATCTACCAAATGAGAAGCATTCACTTGTCCAACAGACGATGGATGACCTTGTGAAGCGTAAGGAAGTTCCCGGTATCCTAGCACAGGTTGTAAAGGATGGACAGGTGTGGTCGTATGGGGCGGGCCAGGCAAGTATTTATAGTGATCGTAAGATGGATCCGGAATTCCATTATCGAATCGGCAGCATTACGAAAACGTTCGTCGCAACTGTAATGCTTCAATTGGCGGAGGAGAACAAATTGAGTCTGGATGATTCCGTGGAAAAGTGGCTTCCGGGCGTGGTTCAAGGGAATGGATATGATGGAAGCAACATTACGATTCGGCAGCTGCTGAATCATACGAGCGGAATTGCCAATTATACATCAGAAGACTTCATAAAGCGGATCATAGTAGAGAAGCCTTATCAAACGTATTCCGCGGATGAATTGATTCGGCTTGGCTTGGAGCAGAAGCCGCTATTCGAGCCCGGCAAGGGATGGAGCTACTCCAATACAAACTATGTGTTGGCGGGAGTTATTATCCAGAAGGTTACGGGTAAAACGTACGGCGAAAATATCGAGGCACGCATAATAGCAAAATTGGGGTTGAAAGACACCTCCGTTGCTGGCACGAAGTCCTCTTTGCCAGATCCACATGCACGGGGATATATCACATTGGATGGCAGAGGATACATCGACATCACGGAGCTCAATCCTTCATGGGGGAACGCAGCGGGCGACATGATTTCGACCGCCAAGGATCTGAATGTGTTTTTCAGTGCACTGCTAGGCGGAAAGCTGTTGTCAAAAGAATCGATGACACAAATGCTGGATGGTGTGGAGACCCCTATCGGTCGGTATGGCTTGGGTATTTATGAAGTAACGAAGCGTGCGGACGGAGAGTCGGTATGGGGCCATAGCGGTGGCATTCATGGATTCGGTTCGCAAAGCGGGGGGACGCTTGACGGCAAACATGTCATGAGTGCTAACGTGAATATACTTCAGTTTGCAGGATCCCCGGCTAATCCCCATGATGAAATCTTTCGTGCTGAATTCAACGGCGCTGATAAACCGTAAATAATCATTGTCATGTCCGACAAAGGGACAAAGAATACAGCCGTCTTAAAGACGGCTGTATTCTTTATATTACTATCAGCATTGGTAGAAGAAGGTTAGAATGTATGACGTTAAATGATGGGTTGAAGATTTGTGAGATTCTACTTAAGGGTTTTTCTTAATGACAATCGACAGTCTGTAATTCGCATATTGATTCAATTCCACGAGGAATGCATCCAGTTCCTCATTGGAGGGGTAGCGGCATTCCATTAGATAGCAGCACTCGCCGCTAATTTTATAATTATGCAGAACATAGGTCTGCTGTGCATCGACAAAGGACAGGAATGGACGATGATCCGGCTGCTTTGTATAGATTTGAATAAATGTTTGTACGGGGTACCCAGCCTTAGCTTGATTCAATTGAATCGTATAGTGTTCAATAACGCCTTCGTCTTCCAGCTTCTGTACGCGATTCGCCGTTGCTTGACCTGTCATATGAATCTTCTGCCCCAGTTCCTTCATTGAAACTCGGCCATTGCGGGACAGTTCCTCAATAATGCGTTGATCCGTAGAATCCAGCATCGTAACAACCTCTTTCATTAATCAAGTATTTGACGTTCAACACTTGATTCTGTATATGTCTTCCTATCTTCAATCATATTATCCTATTCATAGGAAGAGCAAAAGAGGCTCGCTTGCCACAGGAGGAATGCTGGATGAACATTACACAGATTCGCAATGCTACGATGATTATAGAGTACGGAGGTCAGAGGCTGCTGGTTGATCCATTTTTGGCCCCTAAGGGGACTTACCCAGCATTCCCAAATACACCGCATGCGGAGCTTCGTAATCCGCTTGTTGAGCTGCCGACTCCTATTGAAGATATCATTCAGGTGGATGCCGTCATTGTGACGCATCTTCATCTTGATCATTTCGACGACACGGCAAAATCGGTGTTGCCTAAAGTGATTCGCATTATTGCCCAAAACGGTCAGGACGCTCAAGCTATTCGCGATGCGGGCTTCCATCATGTCGAGGCAATGAACGATCATACATCTGTTGGTAAAGTTCGTTTGCAGCGCACAGATGGTCGACATGGAACAGGGGTAATCAGAATGCAGATGGGCAAGGTGTCCGGCTTCGTCTTGTCGCATCCGACAGAGAAGACCTTGTATGTCGCGGGAGATACGATATGGTGCTGCAAGGTGGAGGCTGCAATTCAACAGCACAAGCCTGAAGTGATTGTAGTAAACGGAGGTGCAGCTCAATTCCTTATCGGTGACCCAATCCTCATGACTAAGGAAGATATTTATCGGACACATCAAGCATCGCCGGAATCCATCATCATTTCATCGCATATGGAGGCGGTGAATCACTGCTTGCTGTCGAGGCAGGAGTTGCGTAGTTATGCTCAAGAGAAAGGGATTGCGGATCAAATCTTCGTTCCAGAAGATGGCCAGGTCATAACGTTGTGAAGTATATGATGATGTTATCGAGTGAAATTGAGAAATAACAATAGGCTAATTTTATACTGCAGAAGCTGCCGACTGGTTCGGCAGCTTTTTCGATTTTCTATACGTAAAATGGCGAGGGTGGTATCATTTTTATTGTCTATTTAGGTAAGTAGGGAATTGTAATGATTTGTAGCGCTAACGGGAGGGATTACATAAATGTACCGCATCTTAATAGTAGAAGACGATGAGAAGATCGCCTCCGTCATACAAAGAAACTTAGAAAAATATCATTTTGAAGCATTGTGCGCTTCACATTTTCGAGATTTGATGTCCGAACTGACCGCTTTCGATCCTCATTTGGTACTGCTCGATATTAATTTGCCGTATTTTGATGGCTATTATTGGTGCAGACAAATTCGTGCTCGATCCAATCTACCGATCATGTTCATTTCAGCGAGAGAAGGGGAGATGGATCAAGTAATGGCCATTGAGAATGGCGGCGATGATTATATTACAAAGCCAATCATGCTCGATTTGCTGGTTGCCAAGGTGCGCAGCGTACTGCGCAGAGTATATGGGGATTACGCTGCCATATTGGAGCTTCCCCCGCCGCCGAAACCGGACATAGTCGCGGAAGGAATAACATTAAGCCTTAGTCGCAATGAGCTTATATGGCAGCAGAGAAAAATCGAGCTGACGAAGAACGAGCAGCTATTGGCCGAAAGCCTGCTCGTACATTGTGGTACTGCCGTGACCCGAGATCAGCTGCTGGAAACGCTGTGGGACGATACTCAATTCGTGGACGACAATACATTGACGGTAAACGTGAAGAGACTGCGCAATAAGCTGGGAGAGCTAGGTTTGCCGGATGCAATTCGCACGGTAAGAGGGATAGGATATAAGCTGGTGCTCGGCGAGGAAAGCGAGAGACCGAAGGGGGAGCATGTTTGATGAATAAATACCCCATAGTATTTGTTCGTGACCGGCTGCTTTATCTGCTTGCGAGCGCTCTAATCATTGGGCTTGGAACCAGCCTGATGCTGCTGAAGAAGGCGCGTTATCCAGAAGCAACGGATGACGGCACAATCGTTTATTTCATCGTGCTTTCACTATTATTTCTAGTCCTATGGCTAATCGTAGATTATATTCGGCAGAAAAACTATTTCAAGCAACTGATGCAAGCATGTAAAAATTCTGGAGACGTGAACGCCGCCGTGCTCGTTCAGTCTCCCGTCACAAGGGAGCAGACGCTCGTCGTGGACGTGCTGGAGCGCCAATATCGTATCTATTTGAATGAGCTTGGAAACTACCGCCGCCAGCAGGAGATGCATAATCATTTCGTGCTTCAATGGGTGCATCAGATGAAAACTCCGATATCGGCTGCGGACATGCTGTGCCAGGAGGCAATACAGCAGATTCCGGTATCCAAGGGGGAGCAGAAGCAGTTCGCTGCCAGCATTCAGGAGGAGACAGATCGCATGTCCCGCAGCTTGGAGCTGCTGTTGTATACAGCACGACTCGATAAGTTCGAAATGGATCTCCATATACGAAGAATATCTCTGCATGATCTTGTTCGTTCGGTGGTGAACGGACATAAGCGTCTATGCATTCGCCATGCTACCTTTCCGCTGATTGAGGGTGAGGCTTGGGTGGAAACGGATGAAAAATGGATGCGCGTTGTATTGAATCAATTCGTCAGCAATGCAATCAAATACAGCAAGGGCAAGCCGGGGGTGAAGCAGCTTCGCTTCCGCATTACGAATGACGATAGCGGCAAGTGCCGCTTAAGCATAACGGATGAGGGAACTGGAATTCCGTCACACGATCTGCCTCGCATATTCGATCCATTCTTCACGGGGGAGAATGGAAGGGCACTTGGGGAATCGACGGGAATGGGGCTGTATGTAGCCAAGGAAGTATGCGGCCGGTTAGGCCACGGATTGTCGGCATCTTCTGAGCTTCATGCAGGGACCACCATGACGGTGACGTTTCAAGCAAGGGGCATCCATTTACTTGAACGGCGCTGATGTTGACTGATGCTCAACTAAGCCCTGTAAGGTGACAATCTTGTAAGGTTGCTGAGTACCGCAATGTCACTTAAATCGATGGGATACGTACGGTAGCAGGGCTATACTTGCGTTGTTGTGATACATCAAGAGATTGTGCAGGGGAGGTCCGGAGTGATGAGTACTATCAATCGGCGAGGAAATAAGGAAACCCTCAGGGGGAAGCGGTCATGACGATTGGAGCTCTTGCTTTGCGCAACATTCGCGGCAATTGGCGTTCATGCTGTGCCTTTTTCCTGAGCAGCGCATTTTCCGTTATGGTGTTTTACATGTTTGCCGCGTTTCGATTCCATCCTGATGTGATGAACGGCCGTATACTAGGAGCCGACTCAGTGAGGCAGGGCATGATGTTTTGCCAGTATATCATCATTATATTCTCGGTACTGTTCGTGCTGTATTCTAGTTCGGCATTCATCCGGACGCGACGGCAGGAATTCGGCCTGCTTACTTTATTCGGAATGACACGATGGCAGCTGCGCAGACTGATCGTGTACGAGCATGCAGGCATTGCCGTGTCGGCCATTGGGCTGGGCATCGGCTCAGGCATCGCATTCAGTAAGCTGTTCTTCATGACGTTGGAAGTGCTGCTAGATCGGGAGGTATCGATCCTATTTACCGTACCTATGGAGGCATTAGGCTTGACCGTTGTCTGCTTTGCATTGTTGTTCGCGGTTATATCTGTATGGGCTGCCTGCAAGACAGGCCATGGCAAGATCGTTGATATGCTTGAAGCTTCAAGAAAACCAGCAGAACAAGCCGACTTTTCTCATGGACTCGCAGCTCTGGCAGTCATCTGCTTAGGAACGGCTTATGGATTGGC
The DNA here is from genome assembly GCF_000935845.1 of Paenibacillus sp. E194. Lineage (NCBI taxonomy): Bacteria > Bacillati > Bacillota > Bacilli > Caryophanales > Paenibacillaceae > Paenibacillus > Paenibacillus sp. E194. The sequence continues at coordinate 20,016 of NZ_JMDX01000004.1, read as the reverse complement.
ACTTAGCATAAATATGAGGAATTTCCCGTTGTTGGCCATGCCGGTTATGATTTCAGTAACGATCGGTACGTATCTGTTCTTCACCCAGTTCAGCTTGTTAGTACTGCACTCTGTACAGAGAAGTTCAAGATTCTATTACCGTCGTACCACGATGATTATCGTTGGTCAGCTGAGTTCCAGACTGAAGAGTAATGCAATGATGCTGTTTCTCGTGTCGATGCTGAGTGCGGTCATGGTGACGGCATCGGGTGCAGTTTACATGATGAAGCGGGCCGTCCAGTTCGACGGCTATCGGACGCAGTACGAGAATGCGCAGGGCCTGATGGGGTTGACGATGTTCATTGGGCTGTTCATGAGCTTGTTATTTTTTATGGCGGCGGGCAGCGTGATTTATTTCAAGCTATTTACCGAGCTTCGAGAGGATCAGGCGCATTGCAAGGCACTGTCTCGGATCGGCTTGACGGAAGGCGAAATTCGTGGCATTGTTATGGCCCAAATCGGTATTCTCTTCTTTGCTCCCTGTATCGTTGGTACCGTTCATGCCTTGATTGCTATGAAGGCATTGGACAATCTCTTGATGCTATCCAACTGGAGCTATTCATTCGCCGTTATCGGCATTTACCTGGTCATGCACACGATTTATTTTTTGATCACTTGCCATGATTACACAAATAGCATACTGCGAGGTGCCTTTGGGCACAGAATGGGGAGAAATTTATGAATACAGCACGAACTGGTTTCTGGGAAATGGCTGCCATTGTTGGTTGTGTGATGTTAGTCGTACTTGTAATGGCAACCTGTACACTGCCTTATGCTGCAGCGGAACAAGCGAAGGTGGAGTACACGTCTAGCACCAAAAAGATTGAGCAATTTATTGAGGAACAACGGGAGCGCAGTCAAATTCCGGGCATGTCCGTTGTTATTGTTGAGAAGGGAAAGACAGTGTTTGAAAAAGGATTTGGCTATGCCGATCTGGATTCAAAGGAGCCTGTGACAGAACATACATTGTTCGAATTAGGGTCTACGACTAAGGCCTTTACGGGACTAGCCATTTTACAGCTTGAAAAGGCAGGATTGATTAACCGGATGGATGACGTCAGAAAATACCTGCCGTGGTTCACCATAAATAATGAAGGAAAGCCGGCCGCGATTACGATTGGTCAGCTGCTGTATCACACAAGCGGAATATCGGCCCGGACGATAGCCTTAATCCCCGAAGACGATACGGATCGTGCATTAGAAAAAACGGTGCGGTTGCTGCTGGGACAACAATTGGATCGTAAGCTGGGCAGCTCACATGAGTATGCGACGATTAACTATGATGTGCTGGGACTAGTTATCGAGCAGGTAACGAAGCAGTCTTATGAAGCGTATATAAAGCAGCATGTGCTTGAGCCGCTTGGTATGACAGATTCATTCGCCGGCATCCAGCCAGTTCTGCCTAGCGAGATGGCGACCGGATACCGAGTGGGTTTTCTGAAGCCAAGAGAATATCACCCGCCAATTTATCGCGGCAATAACCCAGCCGGATATCTAGTAAGCAACAGTATTGATATTGCGAAATGGATGAACGCACAGCTCGGATATGGGTTGAATGAGCAGGTAAGCAAGGCATTAGTGCAAGAATCGCATATGCCCGACAAATCCGTAGCGCCGATCGATGATACCTACTATGCAAGCGGATGGAGTATCGGGGAGGATCAGAATCTTATTATGCATGCGGGCGCAAACCCTTCCTTCTCCTCTTACATCATTTTGCAGCAGGATCGGCAGCTCGGCGTTGCTGTTATGGCCAATGTGATGAGCGATGCTACGGCTGCTATTGGCCAAAGCGTGCTAACGCTGTGGAAGGGAGATAACCTCAGCAATCCGGTACCGAATGATCGGATGCAGGCCCTGGATCAAGAAGCAACAAATGCAGCTGGGATTACAGGAGGACTTGCCCTGCTGGGATGGCTGGCAGGTGGAAGGCTCGTCTGGAGTATCGCGAGACGGAAGCGTGTCTTAGTTTCGCTGGGTGTTATGCGATTAATAGGATTTGTAGCCTTGTTACTTGTGTGTGCAGGGGGGATTTGTTTGGTGCTTGCGCTTCCAAACTTATTCCTTAGGGGCATGCCATGGTCGTTTATCGCCGTATGGTCTCCGCCGACGATTGTCCTTACCGCGTACTGCTTGGCAGCGATGTTTACAGGATGGTTTATCTACGGTGCCTTGAAAATCGTTACGACGAAAACGGAATAATGGATTACGTATAAAGAGTGGGAAAAGCTGTCGGATACCGACGGCTTTTTTATTAGGGATAATTTGTGGAGCACATTAGGAATATGATGCGGGCTCATTTATAATGAGAACAGGCATGCAAGTATCGATACGAATTAGGAGTGGAATGTTTGTGGAATACACAGCTCAGCAAGTAGCGGAATGGATGATCGATGAAATTAGAACGAAGGGTGTCGCTTATCAGAGCGATGTCATTGAATATGTGAAGACGCACTTCGGGGAGCATTTCGTATATGTGAACGAGAATGGGAATGCTTCGCTCGACAAGGAAGTGAAGAAGGCGTTCCGTAAGCTGCATCGCGGCAAAGTCGCATGGGACAGAGACGGATTTTGCTGGGGATGGACATAAGATTGGCGTAATAGAGATGGAGCAACTAACGCTGGATCATGAGGAACAACATGTTCCTCTGTATTTCTGGTGGAGTGGCAGCTGCCGCAGTCAATAGAGAAGTAGAAGGTGAAGGAGCGGTACGAGTTATGGCGCAGCAGAAATACTATGTGGTATGGGAAGGCAGTAAGCCAGGAATCTATACGAGCTGGCCGGAATGCCAAGCGCAAGTGAGCAATTACAAGGACGCGAAGTATAAGTCCTATACCTCCAAGAGCGAAGCGGAGAAGGCCTATCGGGAAGGCTGGAAGAAGCATTGGGGTCAAGGCGCTGCGAAGAAGGGGGCTTCTGGGAAGTCCGCTGGGGCTGCTGCTTCCGTATCCAAATCGGAGATTGATTATAACAGCATTTCCGTAGATGTAGGGACGAGAGGGAATCCAGGGCCGATCGAGTATCAGGGAGTAGATACGAAGACAGGAGAAGTGATCTTTGCAAAGGGCCCTATTCCCAATGGAACGAACAACCTAGGCGAGTTCCTTGCCATCGTGCATTCTTTGGCTTACCTCAAGCAGCAAGGCAGCAATAAGACCATATACAGTGATTCGCGAACCGCGATGAAGTGGGTACGCGAGAGGAAAGTGGCGACAACGCTTGTTCGCAATGAATCGACGCGGGAAGTGTGGAATTTAGTAGACCGGGCGCTTCATTGGCTGCAGACGAACACCTACAGTAATAAAATCTTGAAATGGGAAACCGAGCATTGGGGCGAGATTAAGGCTGATTACGGCAGGAAATAGCCACTTCTCAACTGAGATTTTTGTACAGGTTGATTCAGAATTGGAATGGAGATCCACTTTTTACACAGATTAATCTAGAAGTATGGTATAATGGAACCATACTGATTCGGCTGTAGTCGCAATAACATGCCCCGAACATGACGTTTGGGGCTTTTATATTTACAGTCGGCGTAACAACATATCATGTGAGGAGAGATGGGGTTATGTACAGCTCGCGGAAGAAATCACAAGAAGATGTACCGATGGAAAACACATTGGTGTGGATATGTTCAAGTGAAGATTGTAATGGATGGATGCGGGATAATTTCACTTTTTCTAATGAACCGACATGTCCGCAATGCAAGTCTGCTATGGTCAAGGGTGAGAAGAAGATAGCCGTTCTTGCCAACACGAGTCCAGTTCAATCAAGTAAGGGTTGACGGGGTTACTTGTGATTAAGTTTATTCGTTATGAAGGGACACGAATTTTGTGTCCCTTTTTGTTTTTTAAAAGTAGATCATTACCTAATAAGCCCCATATTGCTGCCGAGTCATCAGATCACGAACTGCATCCGTAACCGATTCCTCCATGGAATAGAGGGTTTGGAATCCCTGCTGGCGAATTTGCGAATCGTCCCAAATGCGGTCGGTCGTTAATGTGTTCCATGCAAAAGGTGACATAGGATACGCTTTCCGTTGTTTCTCAGTTCGTTCAGTGGGGATATGTAGAAGGGAAGCGCACTTGCCAGCAGCAGTGTCGATAGCCGTCTTCAATTGCATCCAAGTCGTATCGAACCCTTTCAATACATAGATTCCTTTAAACCGCTCTGTCCCGCCGGATGTGCCGAGCCACTCCATTGCACGGCCGATATCGCGAGTATCGACAAGAGACACCTTAGCTGAACCATCTCCGATGATTGGATACTGATCACGGGCATGAGCCGCGAACATTCTGGCGAAGAATGAGGATTGATCGCGTACTCCAATCGTGCTTGCCGGACGTAATATCACCGTCTTCATTCCACTACGGAGGCCAGCTTCTTGTACGATCTTCTCCCTTGCTAGTCCTAACTGCTGTATCGGGTATATCGGTTGAGTATTATATCGTTCATCAATTGGTTCATTGCTGCGGAAATCATAGACAACAATGGTGCTTAACTGAACGAAGCGGGCTACTCCTTGCGCGGCTGCAGTTTCTGTCAACCATTTCGTCAATTGAATTTCTACGGGTGCGTCTGAGCGTATCGTCGAATTCAGCTTCGCATCTGCTGTGCAGTTGTAGACCACATCATGTCCTTGGATGACAGAAGCCAGTTCTGTACGGTTCTCCATATGGAGTTGGATGATTTGAGCGCTGCTCTGTTTGAGCCATGAGATATTGCTTGTATGCCGTGCGGCGGCGGTAACCTCATGCCCGGCATGCAGGAGTTGCTCTACGACATGGCTTCCAATGAAGCCGGTGCTTCCGAATACAATTGCTCTCATACGGTGTTCCTTCCTCCTAGGCCTTGCTCCATCACATTCCGAAATTATGAATTCAACATGCGCATGCTGTGCTGTTATCATAATCGAACTGCTTTTCTAATAAAAGTACGGTTATTTTATATAGTAACTATCCTGTTGAATAGTAATGGAAGCCATGCGAAAAAAAGGGCAAGCCCAAAATTGAATGATTGCAACTTAGAGCGAAACCTTTCTCTAGAATGCCACGTTAAGAAGGCATCAGGAAGACATATATTGGATTATCATGCTTGGTGAACGAGGAGGAGGAACGGGTGAAAAGGATACTGTCAGGGATTGTGGCAGTCGTCATGCTGCTGCTTGTCATTCCTACACAGCTGCAAGCAGCTGCATCCATCAGCATTTACATGGATGGGGTGAAGTTGGTTACGGATCAGCCACCGACAACGCTTCAGGGTCGAACAATGCTTCCGATGCGCGCCATATTCGAAGCGCTTGATGCCAAGGTGTTGTGGGATCAGAGAAAGCAAATGGTGACGGCTATTAAGGACGATACTACCATTGTGCTGAAGATCGGCTCCAAGGCAGCGACCATAAACGGCTCCGCTGTTGTACTTGATGTACCGCCGCAGACATTGCTAGGGAGAACCATGGTGCCTGTACGCTTCGTTAGTGAGGCAATTGGTGCGGAGGTAGGCTGGGATCAGCGATCACAGAGCGTTTATATTCGGACACTCCCTGCAAACAAAACGGTAGCCCCAGTAACAAGTGTCAGCGCGCAAACGGCTGGCAAGTATGGAGATGGCCGTGATGTGGAGGTCAGCTTCTTGAAATCGGCAACCGAATCAGCGGTGGATCACTATCGCGTATTTGTAGTGAAGGGCGCGAATGTCTATGGATTCACCTTGTCGCAAGCATTAGCTGTTCCTGCAGGTCAATATACCGTAGCATTCCCGATTGGCGGTCCACAGCAAGTGTCGCTTACATCCAACACTCGCGATGTAGATGGAGACCTTCTGAAGAAGAGTCAATCCTATGCGGTGTTAGTGCTTGCGGTAGGCAAAGGCACGAACAAGTCGGCGTTATCTGCAGCTTCCCAAGCCCTAACACTAACGAACACAACAGTGTCCGCTGTAAGCAATGTGCAAGTACGCGATGTTGCCGACTACGGCGATGGCCGTGATCTACAGGTCAGCTTTGCACGTCCGCAGTATGATGATTACATTGCGAATTATCAAATCCACGTTGTGAAGACAAGAGATGCCAATCGATTTGACACGGCTGCTGCAAATGCTGTGCCCAACTCATTCTACACGACAATCTCCAAATCTGGTTCCAATTCTACGTTAGCGACAACGCTCTCCTCTTCCTCAAGAGATGTATCCGGTGATTATATTCGCAGCGATATTTCATATACCGTATTTGTACGCTCTGTAAGCAGCAATAGCAAGGTGTCTCCGCATGCGTTGTCTGCAGGTTCATCCTCTATTACGCTGGATCGTCCGATCGCGGCGCCGTCCATTACAAAAGTGGATGATGTGGGCAATTACGGGGATGGCCGTGACTTGCAGGTTAGCTTTATTCGCTCCGGCGATGAATCGAAGGTGCGCTATTACCGGATCTTTGTAGTCAGAAATCGAGATGCCGGAAGCTTCGATCTGTCCGATGCGAACCGAGTTCCGTCCGGCAGATATTATGATGTCGCGCGGAATGGATACAACATAACGACGACATTGCCGTCCAATGCTCGAGATGTACAGGGATCTTATATTGGCAATGGGGAGACGTACCGCGTATTCGTAATGGCAGTAGCCAAGGATGGCAATGCTTCTGCACTCTCCGCAGCATCTTCTGCGATCGTACTCAGCAATAAAGGGAATGTTCAGGCGTCTAAGAATGTAACGGTCAGTGATGTCAGCGATTATAATGATGGCCGTGATTTGCGAGTTAGCTTCGAGCGGGCATCGGATGAGTCGGATATTAGCCAGTATCGAATTATGGTCGTAAAGTCATCAGATGCCAATCGTTTTACGCTGTCCGGTGCAAATGAAATATCTAGATCAAATTATATCGCTGTCAGTACAACGGGACGAAATCAAAGTATTGTGCTGCCTTCCAATGCCCGTGATGTGGATGGCTCTTCTATTCGAAATGGAATCAGTTATCAGGTATTTGTCTTATCTGTTGGGAAGGGCAGTTACTCCAATGCCTTATCTAATCCGTCTTGGCCGATTACACTGGAGAATCGTACTGAGGTATACTCCGCTACGAATGTGGGTGTTAAGGATGTTAGCGATTATCATGATGGCCGAGATCTGCAGGTAGCATATACCCGAGCAGTGGATGAGTCGAATATACGCCAATATAGAGTGCTGGTCGTAAAATCGGCGAATGCAAGTCAGTTCGGCGTCTCTGCGGCTAGTGAAGTATCGCGATCCAATTACACAGTTGTCAAAACGAACGGAGCGAATCATACTTTGACGTTGTCCTCGGATGCTCGTGATGTGGATGGTTCGTCCATTAAAAATGGTGTTAGTTATCGAGTATTTATTTTGTCAGTAGGAGACAATGACAACGGAGCCAATGCATTGTCAGCACCTTCTCCAAATATCGTCTTGGAGGATAACCTAGGGGCAGACACAGTTACAAATGTTGCTGTGAAAGGAACAAAGAACAGCGGCAATAGTCGGGATGTGGAAGTGAGCTTCTCGGCACCTGCTAATGATTCCACAATTGGCGGGTATCGAATTCTAATCGTTCCTTCGGAGAAGGCAGATGGCTATAAGCTATCTGCTGCAAATACCGTATCGGCAATCAATTATACGAAGGTATCTAAGCAGGCGGGCGCTGTGAAGGAGATGCTGCCTGATGCTGCACGTGATGTGTACGGCAAGCAGCTCTCGAAAGGGATGGCATACCGAGTATTTATCTTATCTGTATCCGGTGGGAAAGGTGCATCCAATGCTCTCTCTGCTCCTTCCGAGGAGTTTAAGCTGCTTGATCCTGCTGTTCCGGCAGCGGCGAATGTAACTGCTGTTCTGGAAGGGGAAGGAGCAATCCTCAAAGTATCGTTCGATAAGGCAGCAGATAGCAAGGGCATCGCCTATTACGCGGTAATGGCAGTTCCTTCTGGATACGCAGATAGCTTTACGTTGACGGAAGCCAATCGGGTACGCAACGGAGGATATCGTGTGGTGAAGGTATCGGAGGAGGGTATCCTGACGCTTACTTCTTCAGATAAAGACATTACAGGATCCGCACTTCGAAGTGGTGTTGCCTATCGTATATTCATTCTGTCGATTGCAGATGGTCGACAAGCAACAGCCAATAATTTGTCCAAGGCATCTAATGAAATCATTCCTGGTGAAGCCTTCTAGAGCATACGAAGTAAATCTATAGGCAGTGATGGAGTAGGTAGATTCATAGAGGAAGGGGCTCCGATTGTATCGGGGCTCTTTGTTATGGGACAATGCGACAAGTTCAGGCATAGGGAGGAAAAAGGACTCGATTTTCTTGTAAAATTTTGCCGTTACCTGCTTGACTTTCGATTCTAGCAGCATTAATCTAGTGATATAGAACTAATAGATTTATTTTCCATTTCAATAGAGTCTATATTGATAAAGGCAAACCCATCGAAAGATGGCGACGCAAAGCTATAGGGGCTACGGCGAATCTCGCTAAGCCAGCCAGTTACCGATTATAGAGGAATAGCGGCAACGTCCATGTACGTTACGATCCCTTCTTATTTCGGTAAGTGGGGATCTTTTTTATTGCTTGCAAACTTCATATCATGCACTCCGTATTTGCACAAGGGCAAAGCCATTGAAAAATGGTGACGCAAAGCTATAGGGGCTACAGCGAATCTCGCTAAGCCAGCCAGTTACCAATCATGAAGCAGGGCAGTGTTGAATCGGTTATTCAGCTGTTCGCTTCGGGAGGAGAATGTATCGTGAAATGGGACAAGCGTGTTGTCGCACTTATTCTTGCTGTTATCATCGTATGCCCATTATTCGCAGTTCCGGTTCAAGCGCAGGAGCAGACTATTCTGGACAAGCTGGTTGTATTGCCTAACGGCGATTACAATAGAAGTGAGGCAGCTGCAATGAAGCAGCGGCTGGAGAAGATTCCGACATCGGTCTTGAATGCTCTATATAGTAAAGGAGTTAAGATTAAGCTTACACAAGGAGCCATTACGGACGAGCCAGAACTTGCTTACCTGAAGGGAGTAGTACCAAGAGGGTGGGAAGGCACTGGATTGACATGGGACGATGTTCCTGGAGTGAGCGAGCGAGTTGTGGCGGTTCGCATCGGGTATAGCGAGAAAGGGAAGGGGCACAATTCGTTTAATCTGGAAATTCACGAGACACTGCATGCGGTTGACCGACTCGTTTTCAATGAAATTAGTGGTACTGAGGAATTCAATACCATTTTCAATAAAGAAGCAAGTGTAAAATATAAAGGTGATGGCTATGTCTCGACGTATCCAACGGAGTATTTCGCTGAAGCTGCTAGCTTGTATTTGTTTAGCGATACGACAAGGGACGATTTGAAGAGCAGCATGCCGTTAACTTATGAATTTATGGCTAAGCTGTTTGCGAGCTAGGAGCCCTACATAGAAGAAGCGCCTCCTCGACATGCGTCGAAGAGGCGCTTTGCTGCATATTCGTGCTCAGTCGCGATTATGGGTACACGACATCAGCGTTTACTTTCTCCCACGATTCGAATTCATCCTTGTTGCGGTGGTAGTCATGGTAGTTCGTCGCTTCCATCACATCGGAATAGTACCAATCCGTAGGGGCGATATCCGGCCATTTCTTCGCGTCTTTGTGGACATCATCGTTGTGCACTTTTCGGTTCAGTACGCTGTTGATGAACGCCATTGCTTCGGCACGAGTGATGTACTGATTTGGCTTGAACTTGCCATCTGGATAACCCTTAATCCAGCCTTTGTTTGCTGCCGATACAATGTATTTCTCTGCCCAATGACCGCTGATATCGGAGAACAGTGTATTCGTCTGCTCATTCAGCTTATCGAATCTGGAAGCAATTGCGGCGAACTCTGCTCTCGTAATCGGTTTTTCTGGCAGGAAAGTGCCATCTGGGTATCCAGTGATAATCCCTGCATTTTCCATCGTGGAGATGTGTCTGTTCGACCAGCGCTTTTCGGCTACATCTTTGTAAGAGTTGGTACCCTTCAAGAAGTTGGCCCGTGTGGTATTCTCCATTAAGCGATAGAAGATAGCAGCCACTTCTTCGCGGCTGATCAGGTTTTTCGGCTTGATTTCCCCATCCGGATATCCATTGATGTAATTGTAATGATATTGCGTTTCTAACTTCGGCACCGGTGGCAATGGTGGAACTGGTGGTAATGGCTTGGAGCTTGGATAATAGGAACTACTGCCGCCACTGCTGCTGCCTCCGCCACTTGAGTTTTGCGTGTAATAGAAGATGAACTCCTGCCCTTCCTTATCGGTGAAGGTGTAAGTGTCAGTGGATTTCACAGGAGTGTACCCCGATATGGAAATTGCCGTAAGTTCTACCTTCTCCCCGGCTTTGCCGCTCTTCGTCGTTGGATTTACGAGCTGCTTGCCTGTTCCTTGCTCCACATATTTAATCGTTACTTGCTGATCTGGCTGGGTGATTGGATTCTTGATGTAGAGGATCGTGAACGTCTGTGAAGCATCTGCAGTGAAGACATAGTCGTAAGTAGACTGCTCTGGATTGTATACAGCGTCTGCCACTGTGATCGGTGTTGGCTTCAGTGTGATGTGCTCTCCAGCTTTGCCTTTCAACGAAGTTGGTTCTGCTACTGGTGCAAGAGTCTCCTTATCCAGATGCAGTACCGTCAGCAGCAATGCCTCTACAGGATCGCCCTTTTTGTAGTAAATCGTGTACTGTTGTTCTGGAGTTCCGACAATCGTAATGTCATGGTTGAATTTTAAAGGCTGATACACAGCGTCTGCTACGGAGATTGGCTCTGCTGTTACATGAACAGCTTCGCCAGACTTGCCGCTGACCGTAGTAGGTTCCTGCAGCACTGCGTCCGTGCCTTCTTCAAGGTGATGAACAGTTACGAAATAGGTTGGCAGCTCTTTCTTGCTGTAGAAGAACGTATAGGATTGTTCAGCTTGCTCAGTGACTGTGTATTCATGCTGGTAGGGGTCTGGCACGTAGATTACACCATCAACTGTAATATCTTCTGCTCTCAGTGTGATGGTTGCCCCAACCTTGCCGCTCGTCGAAGTAGATTCCTTCAGAACCGCGCCAGTAGCTGCATCCTTATAGTGGACGTGCACGGTGCGTTCTTGAGGAGTAACGTCCTTCTTGGTGTAGGTGAAGGTATAGGATTGTTCCTCTTGGTCTGTAATGGTGTATTCATGCTGATAGGAGTCAGGAACGTAAACTACACCATTAATCGTAATATCTTCTGCTTTCAGTGTGACCGTTTCTCCGACCTTGCCGCTCGTCGAAGTAGATTCCTTCAGAACCGCACCAGTAGCTGCCTCTTTATAGTGGACGTGAACCGTACGTTCTACAGGGGCATTCTTGGTGTAGAAGAAGGTATGCTCTTGGTTAGCCTCAGCCGTGAACGTGTATTTGATTTCTGGATTGACTGGAGTGTAGCCGGTGACTTCTAGTGCAGTCAGTGTTACTGATTCTCCAGTTTTTCCGTTTTTCGAAGAATCTTTTGCGATAGGAAGCTTGGTGTCTTGGTCAATGTAGTGGATGGTTACTTTTTGTGGATTCGCGATGTAGAAGAATTTGTACGTGTCGTTTTTATCTGTGAATGTATAAAGCTCTCTTTCAACCTCAGGCGTATAGCCAGGAATCTTTTTGGCTTCCAACCCAAGCTTCGTACCGGTAGGCCGGTTATAAGTTTCTGAATCTGCGAGTGTTTCTTTGGTCTCTTTACTCAAATACTCCACTGTCAGCGTCTGTTGGCTTGGCGTATACCAGAATGTGTATACATTGTCCTCGGCCTTGAACGTGTAGCTGTCTTCAGTCTTGTCAGCTGTAAAGCCTGGAATGCTCAGAGCCTTCAACGTAATCGTCTGGCCCGTGACACCTTGTGCAGATGTTCGGTCAGCGATTTCTCTGTTTGTAAGACTGCTGACATGTTTGATGATTACTTTTTGAGCGTTCGCTTTGTAGAAGAAGGTAACCACGTTGTCCGCAGCTTTGACGGTATAGGTTACTTCCGCCTTCTCAGGCGTGTAGCCCGGGATGTCGAGTGCCTTCAACGTAATCGTCTGACCGTTGGTGCCGGAGATCGAAGTATCGTCGTCAGCGATGGATTTGCCGGAATCCTTATCTACATACTTAATCGTTAGCTTTTGTGGAGCTAGCATATATCCGAACCATACCGTTTTGTTAGGTTCCTGCAGTGTTAACGTTTCTTCTGTAGGGTCAGTACCCCTTTTCAATACATAGTTATCAAGCTTGGGAGCAGGAACCTTATATTTCGGCCCTATGTCCAGCGCATCCTTACCGTTGATGGTGAAAGATCCGCTGTACAACTGCTCTGCAAGATCCACACGTTCGACAACCTTGCCGTCTGCGTTAATAGGCTCGCCTTGGTCATTTACCTTGTAGCCTTTCACAAGAATGGAGCCTTTGCCGAAGCTGACTTGCGGCACTTCAAAATCTTTTGTTGTACGTTGTCTATTCACATCTGTGTATTCCATGGTGGTTCGTCCGTTTGTCGGGTAATTGACATCGGCACTTGGATTTTTGGAAGAGTCCATTTTGATGGTATATGTTAGGGTTGCCGGACTTCCCTCTACAATGTTGCCAACGTCCCATACAAACGTTTCCGAAGCTGCATCCCATTTCACCGTGCCTTGAGATGCTGTATAGTCTTGCTTTTCAACAGGTGCATTACCCTTGAAATTAAGGTTAAACATTTCACCCATCGGATCCTTGACTATAGCATTTTCAGCCGCGTAGGAAATTTTCCCTGCCAGTTCAGAGAAAACCTTCTCCAGCTCTGCGCTGTCAGATGGGTAATAGTTGTTTGCTGAAGCGCTGTTCTTTAATACATATACAGCGTTAGCATCACTGCCAACCTCGAGCCCGATCGAATAAATGGTGATTCCTGCATCCTTGGATGTCTTGGCTTGAGATATCGTAGGAATTCCATTGTCCTTAACCGTATAGTTAGCTATCTTGTATCGATCCCCGAACAAGCCAGAGGATAATTCATAGCTGTTGCCGGAACCGATAGTCTTGGTGTAGTCAAAGTTGGAAAGTACAAAGTCATACTTGTTGTTGGGCCATGAATAAGGAGCGGCCTTTTTTGCAGGAGAACTGAACGTTGGCGCACCGTCGCTAAGCAGCACAATAAATTTATTTTTAGCTGAACTCTTTGTAGCTAGTAACTGATGTGCTGTGTTGAGAGCGCCTTGTATGTTTGTCCCTCCGGAAGCCGAGATACCCTTAATATTGTTCAGGAGCTGCTGTTTATCATTCTGACCAAGAAATCCGGATGATGTGTCCTCTGCGCTGGTGCTAAACGTGACAAGAGCAATTCTTGTTTTGACGTTGGACAAAAGCAGTGTGTTTACAAATTTCTCCGCTGCTTTTTTGGCATTGTCTAACCGTTTGTAGTTCTTCATACTGTCTGACTTGTCTAAGACAAGTACGACATCGGTGTCACCGGCTTCAACGTTCTTTCCTTCGGCGGTCAGAGTAATCTGCCACTCTCCTGGCGTCCCGGTTGGCTTCGCTGTCTTGCTTAATTTTACAGCCCCAGGCTCTGGCCAAATCGGATCACGTCCAGCTGCCTCAGCGCTTTGCAGTGCATTCGGTATCAATCCGAAGAACACGGCAAATACGCACAGCCATGTTACGGCCAACTTTATTCTACGTTTCATTCAATTCGCCACCTCATTTTTTCATTTTATTCCTCCCCTACCGAAGTGAGTCCATGCCTCCTCATTCTTATTTATATAGCTCAACGGAAAGTTAATTCCGCCAGAACTTCACATAAATAAAAAAAGTCCAGCTGCAATTAACAGAATTGTTAGTTGCAGCCGGACTATCATAGGTCGTAGAACCGTTAGACTCCGAAGCTTTGCGGCCTAATCTTTCGATTAGTGTGCCCTATGCGATTGATCAATCATAACACTTCTTATTCAAGCGAAGATGACTGTAATCATAGGCATAGGGAACTATCAAGCTCAATATAGGTTACGAGGAACAATTTGTCAATGATAAGAAAATACTAGTTTGTATACATACTACAAGTATTAACCTACTAGAGTTGATTCATACCTGATAATCCATCTATATGCCTCCAACTTTATAACTATTCATTGCTATCAGATGGAAATAACGGATTGAATCACTCCAATGCCCGTACGATAATGAGTAGAGGCAGATAATCTAGCAATCGGCTTCAGGAATACCACGGTGTGCCGAGTGAGACTGAATGAAGAGCAAATAGAGCTTAAGATTTTTGTAAGGATTGAGTAAGGAATTAGAGAGGAATGCCTCATACAATAAAGTCATCGGGAAGCACGCATTGAGCGGGAGGAGATACTGGCATGACGTATTTATTACGTACACATCATCTGACGAAGACGTTCCAAGACAAAGAGGTCGTCTCGAATGTGAATATGAACATCCGTCAAGGAGAGATATATGGATTTTTGGGTCCAAATGGAGCCGGTAAGACAACAATTATGAAAATGATTACGAACTTAATTAAGCCTACAATGGGTCAAATTGAAGTATTCGGGGAAGCGCTAGCCCCTGAGTCGTATCATCTGCTGGCTCGGATGGGGACAATTATCGAATACCCTGTATTTTATGACAAGCTGTCGGCACGAGAGAATATGGAGCTGCACTGCGAGTACATGGGATATCACAACATGAAGGCCATAGATGAGGCATTGGAGCTGGTGAAGCTCAATCATGTAGGCAATAAAGCAGTCAAGGATTTCTCGCTAGGAATGAAGCAGCGGCTAGGTATCGCCAGAGCGATCGCAACGAAGCCGGAGCTGCTTCTGTTGGATGAACCTATTAATGGGCTGGATCCGATAGGGATTAAGGAAATACGCGATTTGCTTCTCATGCTGAGCAGACAATATGGTACAACGATATTGATATCAAGTCATCTACTTGGCGAAATTGAGCTTGTCGCAGATACGATTGGTGTCATTAATAATGGTCGATTAATTGCAGAAGTCTCTATGGATGAGGTTCGTATGAAAAATAGCGAATATATTGAGATTGTGACGAAGGATTGCACGCGAGCTGCGTTCCTGCTCGAGGATAAACTAGGTATACACAATATACGAGTCATGGACGAGCGCATGATTCGAGTATATGATCCGAATATCCAGCAGGGAGTGCTGACTAAGGAACTGGTCATGAACGATATCTTAATCGAATCGATCCATAAGAAAAACAGCTCCCTAGAGGAATACTTCTTATCTTTGTTGGATGGGGGCGATCATGTTGCGTAATTTGATAGGTTTGGAGCTTCGCAAGCATCACATAGGAGGGTATATTCGAAATGCAATTATTGCAAATATTGTCGCGATCGCCATCTTATTCTTAATGTTATACAGTCCTAACATGATGGAAGAAGTTGTTTTCGCGGATTATACTTCCCTTTTTGTGGGTGTGGATTCATTTGTACGAATGATATTTATCGTTTTTGCAGCAGTATTGATATCTCGGTTCATTATTGATGAATATAAATCAAAGACAATAAACATCCTATTTATGTATCCAATAAGTCGGAAAAAGATCCTCCTAAGCAAGTTGGCCATTATCGCCATTTTCACATTTAGCAATATTGTTGTGTCTGAAATTGTGCTCAACGCGATCTTGTTGACAGCAAATACAATTGTGCCCATTATACAAGAGCCCCTGACTTTGTCGATAATTGGGGGAGGGGCCTTGAAGTTGATCATGAATGCAATGGCTGCAAGCATTATGAGCCTCATTCCGCTATATTTCGGCATGAAGAAATATTCGACTCCGACTACGATCATGTCTTCCTTGCTCATTGTTTCTATCGTGTGCTCGAATAATGGGGGAGTATCGCTGAATTCAATTATTATCATTCCGATTATTCTGGCATTGATTGGTGCATTCGTAACGTTTATGACGATTAAGAAGGTTGATCATGTAGATGTAGGCAACTAAAATTGAGCTTCAATACATTGTCCGAGCCTCAGGGAGGGGCTTGGACAACGGAAATATAAACAAATTAAAAAACAGGAATTGCTATTTGGGTAACCATGTGGTAAGATGACTATATTCAAATTTGACCTGATTCACATATTGCAGAGGGTTATTTTGAAGGTAGAATAACCTTGTCCAATATGTGAATTTTATTTATTTATGTAAATAAGAGGTCATGTAAATTTTAGGAGGTATTTGTTCATGCAAACAGGTACAGTTAAATGGTTCAACGCAGAAAAAGGTTTCGGTTTTATCGAAGTTGAAGGCGGCAACGATGTATTCGTACATTTCTCCGCAATCACTGGCGACGGCTTCAAAACGTTGGACGAAGGCCAACGCGTTGAGTTCAACGTAGTTGAAGGCAACCGTGGACCACAAGCTGAGAACGTTGTAAAGCTGTAAGACACACGTAATCTCAATGCCCCAGACCTAGGTTTGGGGCATTTATTAATTTATGCGGAAGAGATGCCGTATGAATAGCAAAGAGCCGCCCTCTGGGGCGGCTCTTTGTGTTTCCGCTTCGTTTTTGTTCTGTTCGCAGCCACGCCATTTATTTGTCGATCTTTTTTGTTGGGGGAGGCAGTATAGCGGGGATGAAGTATGTTATGCTATTGTTCGAAGCGAGCTTATGGCAGCTTCCATCTCGTATGACAATGGCAATCATTTTGGGCCATTTCGGACAGATAAATATAGAGGCTGGTGGATACGTACAACATGGAACTATCCGAGATAACTTCTTATTTTACCGAAGAGCATTTGAAGGCGCTGTTGGAGCAATTCCGTTCCTTCGGGCCGCTGCCGGGCATATTACTGACGTTCATGAAGTCCTTTATTCCGCCGCTGCCTACCCTCGTTATTGTAGGTGTAAATGCTGCAGTATATGGGTTGTGGCTCGGATTTCTCTATTCATGGATTGGAATCGTGAGCGGCTGCATGCTGACGTTCCTCATTGTGCGCAAGGCAGCAGGCCACCCGTTGCTCGCTCGCTGGGCTGAGAAGCCGAAGGTGAAGAAGAGCATGCTGTGGGTGCGTCATAATGCATTCAGTTATGTCTTCTTGCTTAGTATTTTCCCAGTAGGTCCTTTCGTCCTTATTAATATGGTCGCGGCTGTTGCTCGCATGCGCATCCGCTCCTTCTTCATCGCTATTCTCTTTGGTAAGGCGCTTATGGTGTTCTCCGTATCCTATATTGGCCACGATATACAACGATTTATTGATCATCCGCTGCAACTTATTTTTGTCGTCCTGTTTATAGGCTTGTCACTGTTGATTAGCAAAAAAATTGAAGCACGCTTCACGCGGCATACTTCTGATGAAGAAGAGCACCCAGACACTGCCTTAGAACAGCATAAACAGTCAGTATAGAACGGCGATTAGGGTCTCGGCTGGAGGCAGAATGATTGCTTCTTTCCGTCTAGTTACCGTCGCAGCTGCATGTGAATGATGATCCCCGGATAACTCCGGGGATTTTTTGCGACCATCCTGTAGTTGGATTGGGGGAACCGTAGGTTGTGAAAGTCATGAAGTGAAGCCGCCTTTTGCTTTGTTTATAATTTCCGTAATACGGGACTCGTGCTGCTCTAGCTTCTTTTTGGACTGATCGATTTGACGAATTAGGGAGACGAGGGATGTTAGCGATTGAAGTGAACTTTTGGCATCACCCTTCTTGATTGCTTGGTTTAGCGATGACCATAGTGGCGTAGTGCGTTTCTGTAACTCACTAACCGTGCTTCGTTCTGATTTCATTTGGGCATTCACGGTATTGATGCCTGCCAGAATATCACGTACGCGTTTTACGAATTTCGATTTGCTCTCACGTGCCTTCTTTACTGCTTCTACCTTTGTTTTAATGTCCATTCGAGCTAATTGCACTGCGGCCTTCACGATATCGCGCTGCTTGCGCAGCATTTCTTTTTTGTCGTCTTTTTTGGAGCCCATGCGGGATAGCTGATCGTTCAGGAGCTGATATGAAGCGAATAGCGGCTCGTAGCGTTGTCTTGTTTGCTTCAGAGAGGCTTCTAGTTTATTAATCTTGTCGGTATCCCAGTGTTGGAGCTTACTTCGTACATTGGTCAGGTTTTCTTTGTTTTTTGCTTGCATCTGCTTCAGGGTGCTGTCTCGCTGCAGGCTCTGACTTTGCAAGGAAATGAGCTCGCTGTACATGGAGTTTATGGAGCTTGCTTGGGTGGAAGCTGCGGATTCAGCCATCTTCGTCAATGCACTCTTCGCTGTGGGGGACAATTCCTTGCTTGCTGCTTGCGTTGCAGTTGATAGTAATGGCTGTAGAAGCAACACGGCGAGCAGCGATGCTAAGACTTTCCAACTTCTCTGTTTCATTCGTAAACCTCCTCTTGGTCGTTAACTTCAGGACAACAAAAAAACCCGCAAGAAGGGCATGATTGCCCATTCCTACGGGTGCTTCCGTCGCAAGAAATTACGATATATTATTCACATGTAAAATATAACCAATTAAATAGAGTCTTGTCAAGGTAGTCTGGATATCTGATTAGACAAAGAAGATGCTCAACAGATGCATGTTGCAAAAATGTAAGTAAATGAGGGTGGATTGTCATATTAATCAATAGGTACTGTGAATGGCACGTTGTATACTGGATACTATAGAAAACAGTGAATGTGAAGAACTTCAAGTTACCCTACCCTTAGGAGGAATGAAATGATGATCGTAACGACAACACCAACAATTCAAGGCAGAGAAATTGTAGAATATAGAGATATTGTAACGGGAGAGACAATTATGGGCGCCAACGTCGTACGGGACTTCCTTGCCTCTGTTCGCGATGTAGTAGGCGGTCGCTCTGGTGCATATGAGAGCAAATTGAAGGAAGCGCGTGTCATTGCGATGGAAGAAATGAAGGATGCGGCAAGACGACTCGGCGCTAACGCAATTGTCGGCATTGACGTAGATTATGAAGTGGTGCGAGAAGGCATGTTGATGGTTGCAGTAAGCGGTACCGCAGTCGTTATTCGTTAGTACAAGCGATAGAACATAATAAGAACAATCAAGAGGTCTGTGTCTCATTGTGAGCGCACAGACCTCTCGCTGTAAAAAAATGCGGCCAGCCCCAGTCCATAGACGGATGAAGCCAGCCGCGGACGTCGAAGCTGAGCGATTCTACTTCGTGTGGGCATAATTGGTGTTGTTTGTTAGTGTAGGGAGCATACGCGACGATTCAACCATTGTAGATTGGCAAATCGGGCAAATGGGAGTGTCGTCGAATGTGAAGTTCTCCCGCATCCAACAGGAGCAGCCGTCCTGACTGCATTGCCAGATGGATGTTTGCTCCTCGGGGACTGGCTCGGGTTGGTTTTTTTGCATAGTACATGGTAGAACCCTCCTTTTATTTGTGCGCGCTGATGAGATGGGATAAATAAAAGCGCGGGCTGAATGAAAAGAACTGCCCCTATGGACAGCCCTTCTATTCACGGTTGACTCGGCAAGTTCCAAGTATGTCTGCAAGCGCAGTCGGTACAGTGAAAACGAATGTTATGCAGCTCACGAGCGTTTTCGCAAGTTGCCGCTCTTCTATTATGTGAGCCAACTTCGAAAAATATGCCAAATTTTCTAATTTCTCATGATGTTGTAAATAAGTGAAGGAGGTCATGTCGATGGATTCCATTCCCGATCATCTTGCACCGCATCTGCGTATTGTGTTCGTTGGCTTTAATCCCAGCTTGAGATCAGGGGCGACGGGGCATCATTATGCGAATCCACGCAATCGATTCTGGCAGATCATTTATCGAGCAGGTCTGACTCCAAGGTTGTTCCGGGCAGAGGAAGATGGCGATCTGATTGAATTAGGCTATGGTTTTACGAATATTGTAGCCCGTCCGACTAGAGAGGCTGCGGAGATAACGGCAGAGGAGTATGCGGAAGGGCGCCAGCTGCTTCGTCAGAAAATTGAGATGTATAAGCCGAGGGCTGTATGCTTTGTTGGTAAGGGTGTGTATGAGAAGT
>NZ_JMDX01000003.1:0-74692 GCF_000935845.1 Paenibacillus sp. E194 | reverse complement strand
ATTCGCGAGGGCGATGGCGAAGCGAACTATGCCTATTACGCCCTCCATAAGCTTCGCATTCTGCCGCATGAGCTGCTTGCGCTCCCGGTTCGCGAACGCGCCGCCGTCTATGCGATGATCGACATCCGTGTGGAGGAGGAGCGCAAGGCACAGCGTAGTATGCGCAAGAAGCGGTAGTGTAGGCTTTGGAACAACCGCGAACATTAGAGCAGCGATTTCACAGTCGGCATAGCAATGGCAGCTCCGCTGGGGCAGCTTGGGTGCAGATGGGGAATCGCTCTCTTCATCTTGCGGACAGGAGGAGGGAAGAGAAGTATGACTACGATGGCATTGCAGAGGCAGTTACAGTTTCAAATGCCTCAGTTAACGATGGAGCCACTCGTGAGGGTATTTGAACAAGTCAAGGGGAAAGTTCAGAAAGACATGGAAGATGCTATGAATTTGGCCGGCAGCATGTGGCGGAAGACGACTGAGACGGTAGGGCTGGCCAGCAATGCATGGCGTAAATCAACGGATGCTATGAATCGATTCATAACGGGCATCTATTTGCGCACCATGAAAGCAGAAGCTTCGACGCTTAAGTTTCCTTTCCATTTTAATTGGAAAGGGATTCCGCTCCTCTCGAAGGTATTTGATTCATTACGGAACAGATTAGTCGAAACCGTTAAAGGAATTGGCGAGAAGATAAAAACAAGCTATGGCGCTCTCAGTTCAAAATTGTTCGAAGTCGGAAAGTCAATTGGAATGACGGCGATAAAGGGAGCTGCGGAATCGGAAGACATGCGAGCCAAGTATGGCGTTAAGTACGGGGGAGCTCAGAAAAGCGCCGAAGTGTTCGGGGCATTGCGAGGACAAGCGCTGCGAAATGGAACGGATGTCTCCGAATCACTGCAGTCTGGCCTTGAGCTATCCTCCATTTCTAAAAATACGGGTGATATCCTGAAAATGAATGAAATGGTGCAGCGCCTATCCGCCTTTCAAGAAAATGGAGGGAATCCGGCAGAAACTGCTGGACTGATGAAGGATGCCTATTTTGGCGATAGTGCAGGCTTGCTCAAACAGTTAAACATGCCAGTAAGTGCCCCAGAACAAGAAAAACTGGAGTTGTTCTCTAAAACTGGGGATTTAAGTGGGTTTATGCAGGCCTTTGATACCTTAATGGCAAAGGCAAACATGAGCCAAGCATCATTGGACATGCTCATGGACAGTCCGATTCAGAAATGGGAAGCGGCTGTCAATCGCTTCAATGGCATGCTGGCAGCTGCAGGAGAATCCGCGCTGCAAATTTTTGCTCCGGTTCTAGATTTGCTCAATCAAGCTTTTGTAGAGGGGAAATTTGATCCGTTTTTTGCAAGTATCCAAACAGGGATGATGTTGCTGGCTGAAGCAGCGTCTGCCGTAGCGAATTTTCTCGTCGAAAATTGGGATCTCGTACAAAACGCATTGATTGTTCTGGGCGCAATTGCGGCTATCACAGCGGCAGCTTGGCTTATTCAATGGATTATCGCGGCGTGGCCATTATTTGCAATTGTTGGCGTTATCGTCCTTATATTAACCGCGCTCAATCAATTAGGGGTATCGACGGAAACGATAGTCGGGACTGTTATAGGGCTGTTCTCTTCATTATTCACATTTATTCGCAACGCAGTAGCGACAATTTGGAATTTGATGGTGTCTTTTGCCGAATTTTTCGTCAATCTCTTTATCGATCCTTTCTATGCCATTGAGAAGCTCATTTACGACATTGCAAAGAGTGTCATCGATTTTGTCGGAAGCACGATCAACTCATTAGTGGATGGAATCAATTGGCTTATTGGTAAAGTCAATAGTCTCACAGGCTCGAAATTCGAGATGGTCAACAAGTGGAGCTACGACAAGATCATGGAGGGTAGGGAGCCGAAGAGCGATAAGGATGTCGTGAATTTAGACCATTTGCGAATCAAGCCAGAGGATATGACGGAAGCATTTGACAAGGGAAAAGAAACGTATGAGAAAAATAAAGACTTTACGAAGAATTTTATGCCTGACACATCCAAATTCATGCCAGGGGGTAAAACGGATCCGTGGAATGGAAATGGTGGAACTGTGCCCGGTACCGGTTCAGGGACAATGCCTCCGATGAACATCCCGAAAGTAGGCGAGGTAGGTAAAGTTGGAGCCATCGACAATAAAGTTGAAATTACGGACGAGAACATCGAGATGATGCGCGATCTGGCAGAAATGGACGCCATCCAGAACTTCGTATCCTTGACGCCGACTGTTCAGGTAAACACCGGTGATATCCATCAAGGCTTCGATATGGACACGTTAATCAATCGCATCGAGAAGAAGCTGGAGGAAGAATTCGTGTCAACGGCGGAAGGGGTGTACGGATGAGCGGATACCATATCTATTTGAGCTTCAACAATCAAGAGAAGGTCATTGAGCTGCCTGTAAATCCGTCTCAACTGGAAATTAGCGAAGCGGGGAACTTGCAGTCCTTCGATATTGTCGGTATCGGAGAAGTCGTGAGCATCCATACGCCGAAGCTGGCCGATATTCAATTCAGCAGCCTATTTCCACTCCATTATGGGCCATATGTGCATATTCCGCCTGAGAAGCTTCTGCCGCCTAGTGATTATATCATTCAGCTGCGTGAATGGATGGAGACCAAGCGTCCGATTCGCTTCGTGCTTACGACGCCGACCTTCCATATGAATCTCGCAATGGCAATTGATAAATTCACTTGGCGTGAAGTTGCTGGCAGTGTGGGGGATTTGGAGTACGACATTTCCTTGAAGCTATATAAATTTTATGCAGCCAAAAAGGTGAAGCTGGATGGGAAGCTGACAAGTGCGACCAATGTGCCAAAAACGTCGCAGCCGCGTCCGGATGAGCGTAGAGGAACAAGCGAGTATATGACGCAGCCGGGGGATAAGCTGAGTTTACTTGCCCAAAAGTTTTTCAACGACACCAGAAAGGCAATCGACATTCAAAGGCTGAACGGCATTTCAGCGGATGAAGCTCTGCATGAATTGGAACCGAATCGTATTCTGCGACTTCCTCGAAAGCAATGAGACACAGCGACGTAGGAGGTGAATATGTGAAATGAACAGGTTGGAAGTGTTGGTCGATAATCGCAATGGCAATGCGTGGGACATGTCACAGCTTATATCGAGCATGACGTGGTCGACCTCCCGTGTTGGCAAACCTGCCAGCATATCGGTTTCCTTTAGTAAGGGAGCCATATTTCAAGATCGCAGCTTTACCATCAATAATGGTGATATTATTCGAGTGCAAGAAGATGGGGTGCCTGTGTTTTACGGCTATGTGTTCAGCATAGAAACGGACGAGAACGACACGGTGAAGCTGACTGCCTATGATCAGATGCGCTATTTGATGGTGAACGACTGGTGTATGCTCAAAAATGTGACCGCTACTGAAATCATTCGATATATTGCCAAAAAATTCGATATCAAGCTTGGAGAGTTAGTAGATACGAAGTATAAGATCCCAACTTTTATGGAGGACAACAAGAAGCTCTTGGATATGATGTTCCGCGCGCTTGATTTCACCCTAAACTCTACCAAAATCATCTATGTTCTGTATGACGACTTCGGCCAACTTACGCTGCGGGAAGCGGCAAGCTGGACTTCGGATTACGCTATTGGCGAAGAGAGTCAGATGACGAGCATATCCTATAAGGCCAGCATAGATGATGGGACGTATAACTATATTAAAATGTATCGGGACAACCCGGAAAAAGGTGTGCGTGAAACCTTTGTATCAAAAGATAGTAACAATATGGCGAAATGGGGACATCTGCAGCTGTACAAAAAGATAGATGACAAGATGAATCAGGCTCAAATCCAACAGCTTGGAGATAACTTGTTGAAGCTCCATAACCATGAGAAGAAAACATTAAAAGTGAACGCTGTAGGGGATGTGCGCATTCGAGCCGGAATGAACATCCCTATTTTTGCGCCTGAACAGAATGTGAATCTGCGAAACAAGCTCATTGAGGAGTGCTCCCACGAGTGGAGCGGTTCAGGGCATACGATGTCATTAACGTTGAAGGAGATTTAGCAATGAGGATGATGCTGGACATTATTAAAAAAGCGGGTGTCGGAGCGGTAGAGGCATCTAGTCCGGTTGCACTGTTGTATGGTGTGGTGCTCAGTGTGTCACCCTTGGAGGTGCAGGTAGAACAGCGCTTCACCTTGCCGGAGTCCGCTCTCGTCATTACGGAACAGCTTACCGAGCACAAGGTGCGTGTCGGTGGGGAAGAGATTACGATTCGTGAGGGATTGTACGTAGGAGACAAGCTGCTGTTAGTCCGTATGCAGGGAGGACAAAGCTACGTCGCCCTCGATAGGGTGGTGGGGACATGATTCCAAAGTCGAGGTTCGAGCAGGAGAATGAAGATGCACCCACAATGCTGAAGTATACGGAACAGCCTACGCGCGCCTATCGGCTGGATATGGAGGCAGGGCGCATTTTGGGAATGACAGATGGCTTGGAAGCGATGCGTCAAGCCGTGCTTAAGATATTGTTGACCGAACGATTTGAATATTTGATATATAGCCCAGATTACGGATCTGAGCTTCGCGCGCAGATTGGTTACAGCTTGGGCTTCGTAAAGTCGGAGCTGGAGCGCACTATATCCGAAGCACTGCTTCAGGATGATCGCATTTTGCGCGTAGGCGAGTTTGCCTTTGAACAAACGGGAGACGCTTTACAAGTTCATTTTAAGGTAGAGACGGTTCTAGGGCAGTTAGAAATGACGAAGGAGGTGAAGTTGGATGGCTGAATGGGAACAAGCTGCTTGGAACGTGCCTCGATTGGAGGACATTATGGAGCGGATGTTGGAACGCGTTCCGAATGACGTGGACAAGCGGGAAGGCAGTATCATTTACGATGCGCTTGCCCCGATTGCTCTGGAATTGGTACAGGCTTATACGGACTTGCATTTTCAAAATGAGTTGTCGTATGCGGATACATCAAGCGGCGAATATTTGGAGCGGCGCACGGCTGAATATGGCGTGAAGCGCAAGTCGGCTACAGCAGCCAAACGCAAGGGATTGTTTTACGATGCGACTGGCAAGCCATTCGATGTGCCATTGCGGTCTCGCTTTTCAACAATAGAGCTTCATTATGTAGTCATCGAACGATTATCGGCAGGTGTGTTCGTACTTGAATGTGAAGGCAAGGGAGCTAAGGGAAATGAATTCTACGGCTCCTTGATGCCTGTGGATTACGTGGATGGTCTTGCCCGAGCTGAATTAGCGGAGGTGATTGCACCAGGCGCAGATGCGGAATCGGATGAATTGCTGCGCCGTCGTTTCTTTGAAGCCGTGAATGAACAGCCATTCGGGGGCAATGCAGCCGACTACAAGAAGAAGGTAACCTCTCTTTCAGGCGTTGGCGGTGTGAAAATATTCCCGGTATGGAAAGGCGGGGGCACTGTAAAGTGCACCATCATTTCGAGCAGCTTCGAATCTCCGTCTGCTGAGCTGGTGAATGACGTGCAGACGATCATCGACCCAGAGGTGAATCAAGGAAAGGGGATGGGCTTCGCGCCGATCGGCCATACCGTCACCATTAAAGGCGCAGTGTCCGTAAGCATTTATGTATCGACGACGCTTACACTTGAAGCGGGAATATCCGTGTCACAGGTGAAGGCGGATGTTGAAAAAGTGATCGCCGATTACCTGCGGACGCTGCGTATGAGCTGGAAAGAGGAAGACCGAACCGTCGTACGTGTAAGTCAGCTGGAAGCCCGTATCCTGAATGTAAGGGGTATCGCGGATATTGCGGATACGAAGCTGAACGGCAAGGGAGCCAATGTGGAGCTGGACACGGAAGAGCTGCCGGTCATGGGGGCGGTGACCTTGAATGGCTGAACCGTTACTCAAGCGTTTGCCTGACTTTTACCATGACGTTAAGGAAATGGTTCTGCTAATGGAAACGCAGGATGGGGAAAAGGAGAAGCTGCTGGCCGCCATGCAAAGGCTGTTCGACGATCAGTTCGTCATGACAGCAAGCGAGGATGCGATTGCAAGGCGGGAGCGGATGCTAAATATTCTCCCGGATCGCGATGCGGAATCGATCGATTTCCGACGCAGACGGATTATCAACCGCTACACGACGAAGCCGCCGTTTACGATCCGGTATTTGCAGGAGAAGCTGGACTTTTTGCTCGGCAAGGATAAGGCTCGGGCTGTTATAGATGCGGACGCCTTCCTACTGCGCATCGTTGCCAACATTACGGATGCCGCCGTATTCAAGGAGGTCGGGCACACAGTATACGCAGTGAAGCCTGCCAACTTGGTCTATCAACAGGAGACGGCACTGCTATCCAATGTAGGAGTGAATGAGAATATATACCGCTCGGATTTGAAGCGGACGACAAGGCTTTCGACGACGTGGAAGCTGGGGCGTTCGCCATTTGCTGAGCGCGGGCTGGAGGTGCAGATTAAATGATCGAATCAACGTTGCTGAAAGAACTGGCGACCCATGTTAACACGCGAATTGCCAAGGTCGTGTTGAATAAAACGTATGTGATAACAGAGTTTACGGTGAAGCAAGTATCAAAGAGCGTCGTCAATCTGGAATATATGATTCCGCTGGGATCTGTGGACAGCGTATCGCTGATCGAGCTTCGGGCTGCTGACGGCACGGTGCTGACGTCGAATGACGTCTACATCCCGCTCACATCCGATACGATCATCAAGCAGCCGATTACAGTGAAGGAGGTGGCCTAATGCCATACGAGGCGAAGACAAACTGGAAGTACGACGACACCGTCACGGAAAAGGATCTAAACCGCATCGAGCAAGGCCTCAAGGACGCCCATGTGGCGGAGTATAAGGATATAACGTTGAAGCCGGGCGTTCAAGTTATTGAGGTTGATAACGATACTCCTTTTAACCTTAGGAGCATTGAAGGGCGAACAATGGTAAATTTGCTTGGGAAAAATGGGAGGTTTGTAGATTTGACGAAATATCTCCCTGACGCAGTAACCGCTGAAAAAGAGGGAGATTACGTAAAAGTAACGTTAAATGGTTCCAAAGAGAGGGGGACATTTAGAACTTCAACTACTGCAAGGGTGGGTGAAGGAGCACCAAAGTATTTGCTAGTTGGTGTGGTAAATGCCGGTACTGCTAAATCAGCCCATATCGAATTATCAGATGAAGTAAATTATGCCATCTCTAGTAATCCTATAACTGGTACTAAAGATCAAGTTGCATTTGCAATTTTTGATGGTTCGAAGACGAGTAGAGGAATGGGAGTTTATCTTCATATAGAAGGTTCTAAAAATAGTTTTGCCTTTTTTAAAGATTTAAGGGTCTATGCAATAACTGATTCGGATGCTAATATACTGCCACTCCTTAGTTTGGGGGAGATTATAAACTATTATCCATATGTTGATTCTATAACAAATGTTGTAAATCCTTATATAACTTGTACATCAGGGAATATGCTTCCTCCCGCGTCTGAGTTCAAAATTAACGCTGATGGCATTTTTATTGATGGGGAATATTCCTTCTACTTCGTGGCTGAAGGTGATGAGAATAAGGGGATTTATTATGATCTAGCTGTTTCGCCTAACGAAAAGTATGGCATTTACTCAGAATGCAATAACCCGAAAGGTAATATACGTATTGAGTATTATAAAGATCTTTCAACTGCTGGAAACAAAAACAATTTTTTATTTCCACGAACCTATCATGCAACAAATGAGTATGATTTCTTTATTCCCCCCCCTGAATGTGGTTGTGTCAGAGTTTATATATCTAACGAGCAAGAAGGCACAACAACGTTACCGGGGAATTTTAAATTTACCAAATTCCTTATGTTTCCATTTACAGTGACACAACCATTTGCATATCAAAAACGGAGTATGTGGGCAGCAGAATGTCAATTAGCCGCTCACCCACTAGATGGATCAAATCCTGATCAGATGTTAGTACGCTCTGATGGATTACCGTATGTAATTGAAAAGTGGAAAAAAATCATTCTTGATGGAACTCACAAGCCTAGCAGTATCGTTACCAGTAGGGATGGATACAAAGAGATCATTCTTACGGAAGTATTTGAAAAAGGTGATAGACCAAAATGGGCATACATGACTAAGAATGACAGCTTGCCTCTTTCTTATGTTAAAGGAGCAATTAGTGCCCCCAATCAATTTGATACAAACGGTACCTCTAGCTTGTGGGTTACAATTTCAAACGCTGATAGTGGATGGGGTCAAGATTACAATCCATCACAGGAAGAAATCCAAGCATTTTTCCTAGGATGGAGAATGTATAGGGGGGGGCAGGGAAATGTCGATATTCCTTATAATAATGAAATCGAGGGAAGAGCGTGGCATCCTATAGATGCAAGGTTTATTCATAGTAGTGGTATTCCCTCGGCAACGCATTACAAAACAGTAACTCCTACTCTGTCGATAAAAAAATTATCCTATGCAAGGTATGGTATATTTAAACCTTATTTCCTTCAATATTTTAAAGCAAAACAGACTGTAGAAGTTATTGACAATTATGAAACGGGAATTTCATTCAAGAGTGGGTGGAATTACATTGAAAGTGGATCGGGTATTGTATTACGTGAACAGGCAAACATTATAACTTCAGGTGAGTGGGCAGTTGCTAACTGGAAAATTAAACCTGAATCATGGTTTAACTATGAGTCCCGAGATCT
The DNA here is from genome assembly GCF_000935845.1 of Paenibacillus sp. E194. Taxonomy (NCBI): domain Bacteria; kingdom Bacillati; phylum Bacillota; class Bacilli; order Caryophanales; family Paenibacillaceae; genus Paenibacillus; species Paenibacillus sp. E194. The sequence goes on along the minus strand of NZ_JMDX01000003.1, from coordinate 66,004 downwards.
TTTAGGTTTGTATTTGGGTAATAGTTCAACTTTTAAGTGGGATCGTAGTAATTATGAACCGCACGGAAAACTTCGAATTTCAATGCGGGCTACTGATTTCGATCCATCGGCAGTTTACTATGTCACATATACCATGTTAGAGCCTTCTTTAATGATGCCGCTTAGGGGTGTAATAGCAACAAATATTCGAGGAACTGTTACTGAATTAGAAAAATGTGTAAAAAATGCAGAGCGACGATTATCAGTAGTAGAAGCGAAGAAGGCACAAATGGTCGATGATACGGGCTGGATTAAAGTTACTACTCTAAATAATTGGGTTCACTATTCAGCAAATCCTTTATATTTTAGGGTTGCAGGCAATCGACTTTTTTTAAAAGGAACTTTAGCAGATGGTATTACTAGTGAGAATACAAAGTTATTTCAACTCCCTGTAATACTTCCAACAGGATTTATCAGTTATTTTCAGGCTGGAACTTGGATGAGTGGTACAGCTAGTTTGATTAATTGTATTTTTCGAACGGATGGATCTTTAAGCATTAACGCAGGTACGGCATCAAAATATGTAGGTTTTGATGGACTTGAATTGTTAATAGACGGTATGGTGGTGAATAAGTCATGAAATACGCATATGTGACTAATCTTAACGGTCGATACATTGAACCAACGCTCGTTGCGGACTCCGTGACGGGCGTTTTTGATAGAATGGAGCCGGTTCAAACGGATGCCAATAATGCAGCGTTAACAGTATCGCAGCAGAGCGATACGAATCTACCAACTGAACCTAAAACGAAACTTGTCGGATACACAGTAGCTATTCCGCTGCCTGACGGACTTTACGAACCGACCTTTGACGTACATGGCTATCGCAAAGCAAAAGCCGATTACGATCTCGCATACGTTGAATATCTCGGTGCTCTTGCGAAGCATGATCCGGCGAGTGGAAAGCCTGCACCGAAACGTCCTAGACCAGTAGACGCATCTTTCTTTTGGAGCAACGGCCTGACGGAGGAAGAAATCGAAGCCTTGCAACCGAAGCCAGTGCCAACAGAGTTGGATCAGTTGCGCATCGAAAATGCGAAGCTGCTGCTTCATGTAGCTGAATTGGAAGCGAAGAGTGATAAGCACATAGAATCTACAAATAAGTTGCAATCTCATAACGCAGCGCTTACTCAGGATCATGCAACACTACTATTACAATTAGCCGAAAAAGGAGTGATCTAAGATGGATTGGTATACAACCGTGAAACGTTACTATGATATGGGGATATATAAGAAAGATTCAAATGATCCGTTATAAGTGGGTAAGTTTTGTGAGTTTGGCAAAATTACGCCTGAACAGTTCAAAGAAATAACGGGTGAGACTTATTCCGCATAATATCCACCACGCAACCTATTCCTCGCACTCAAATGAAAAGGGCCAACATATTGTCGGCCCTTTTACATTCTTCTTGAAGTCCTATTCTCATCGTAAAGGATAACTGGATAACTATTTGCATGGTTATTAATCTCCATCGGATAACCTCAGAGGTTTAAGGATGATAAATGATCTTTTGAACTCAGGCTACTTACTCATTTCCCATTAGATACCTTATTTGCTCTACAACGTCTGCAGCACAAAGTGCAGAACGAACAACAGTGAGATCCCATAGAACAAGGGCTTCACTTCGCGTCCCTTGCCAACGGCAAGGTGGAACAATGCGTAACTGATAAACCCGACCGCAATCCCGTCGACGATGCTGTGCATGAGCGGGATGAACGCAATAATGAAGAACGCGGGAAGCCCCTTGTGCATCGCATCGAATTCGATCTTCTTCACGCTTGGCATCATCAAGCCACCGATAAAGATCAATATCGGAGCTACGGCCTGATCAGGAACCAACGTCAGTACCGGTAATGCAACCAATGTACATGCAAACAGGATTCCTGTCACTATAGATGTTAGTCCCGTGCGACCACCAGCAGAAATACCTGCAGCCGTTTCAACCGTCGCGACATTCGGGCTTGTGCCGAACAATCCGCATGTAATTACGGAAATCGCATTGGCCTGCAAAGATCGACTGAATCGTTCCGGATTTCCGCTCATCTGCAGGTGGGCATTTACAAGCCCCACATTTTCAAACACAATAACGAGCGTCAGCGAGAATGTTGCTACAGCAAGCGTAGCAACCGACACACCTTGATACGTGAACTGACCGAATACATCACCATATGCAGCCCATGAAAAAGTCCCGCCAGTTGCTGCGCCTGCATTAGGCACTGCTCCAACTAGATAAGCGAGAGCCGTCCCTCCAATAATGGCGATAAGCAAGTTGCCGGGAACGTTGCGCATGAACAGAATGCATGTAAGCGCCAATGTAGCGAGCGTAACAAGTACTCCCGGATCAGCAAATGACTGCAGTGCAATCATCGTAGATTGACTGGGGACGATTACGCCGCCCTTCTGGAGACCGATCAAGACGAGCATAAGCCCGATCCCTACAGAAATGGCTTCCTGCAATGATTCTGGAATTGCTGCCCGCAGCTGCCCCGCGAGTGACGTGAAGCTAATTACCGTGAAGCAAACGCCGGACAATACAACGACTCCCAGCGCCTGCTGCCATGTCATGCCCATGCCGTGAACGAGCGTGTAGGTAAACATCGCATTGATACCCATACCGGGCACAAGAATAATGGGGGACTTGCCCCATATCCCCATTAACAAGCAGCCAACAGACGAAGCAAGCACAGTTGCGATAATGCCAGCTTCTTGAGGTATGCCAGCATCTGCGAGTATCGAAGAATTGACAATTACAATATAGACGATAGCGAAGAAGGACACGACTCCGGCCAGCAGTTCCTGCCGCCACTGAATTCGTGCAGTTGCAGAAGCGTCATCTAAGGACGGTGCTTCTGTCTTCGATTGTATATGTTTTTTTTGGCGGACCAATCGTATACCTGCTTTCCATCGTAGCCCCTCACCCAACCCTTTGCATAAATAGAGGAAATTCAAAAAGTCTGTATTCGATCACGAAGACCGACAGAAAGTAGGTTGTGCTGAAAACCGACCTTTTTGAATATGCACTCAAAAAACCTATGTCCCGAATTCATATCCGAGCATAAGTAGCAGTTATTATATCACATGATCTCTCTAAATAATCAAACGATGTTCACCCATCCTGTATTTTGTACCCTGATCTACCTTGCATGAACCCGCGAAATTACATATAATAAATAACTAATTGATTGTTTATAACTATGATTAACACATGCTTAGATGGAGACAAGTACACAGTACCACTTGCCAGGGAGGTGGCGCCGCGGATTGAGAGCGCTGCTGAAGAATGGGCTGTCGAAATTCACTCCGGAGCAGGCACCTTGAACAAGCGCTTCACGCACAGTGAGGGTGCTACAGTAGAGGTTCCCGGATTTGCGGCACGTTATCGCTGCAACAAGTGAGATACGGCTTGGTTCGCAGCCTCCTAGCGGGAGAGCGATCCAATCGGATCTAATTAGGGTGGTACCACGGTCTTCTCGTCCCTTGTGACGAGAGGGCCTTTTTTTATTTCGAGTGGAAATGAAGGGGGCTTACACAATGAAGGAGCGTTTACAGGCACTGCGCGCCGAAGCGCTGGAGAAGCTGCAGCAAGTAAAGGATGCAGGTCATCTAAATGATCTGCGTGTTAAATTCCTCGGTAAAAAAGGTGAGCTGACAGAGGTGCTGCGCGGCATGGGCGGCTTGTCGGCAGAGGAGCGTCCGCTTATTGGTCAAGTGGCGAATGAAGTACGCGGAGCCATTGAGACATTCATCGAGGAGAAGCAGGCGGCATTTCTCCGTGAAGAGACGGAGCGTCGTCTTCAGGAAGAAACTATTGACGTGACACTGCCAGGGCGTCCGATGACAGTCGGTGCAGTTCACCCGTTGAACAAGGTGATTCAACAAATCGAAGATATTTTCATCGGTATGGGGTATACGGTAGCGGAAGGTCCAGAAGTGGAGCAGGACTACTATAACTTCGAAGCGCTGAACCTGCCGAAGGATCACCCTGCACGCGATATGCAGGATTCATTCTACATTACAGAAGATATCCTGATGCGCACGCAAACATCGCCTGTACAAGTACGTACTATGGAAGCGATGAAAGGGAAAGGTCCTGTTAAGGTAATCTGCCCAGGTCGCGTATATCGCCGCGATGATGATGACGCAACACATTCCTTCATGTTCCATCAGATTGAAGGACTTGTTATTGACAAGAACATCCGCATGAGTGATTTGAAGGGAACGCTTCTTCAATTCGCACAAGAAATGTTCGGTTCAAAAACACAAATTCGCTTGCGCCCAAGCTTCTTCCCATTCACAGAGCCAAGCGTTGAGGTTGACCTGACTTGCATGAAGTGCGGCGGCAGCGGCTGCCGTATCTGCAAGCAAACAGGCTGGATTGAGATTCTTGGTGCAGGTATGGTTCATCCACGCGTGCTTGAAATGGGCGGCTACGATCCGAAGGAGTACTCCGGATTCGCATTCGGTATGGGTGTAGAGCGTATTGCGATGTTGAAATATGGCGTTGACGACATTCGCCATTTCTATACGAACGATATGAAATTCGTGCAGCAGTTCGCGCGAATGTAATGAAAATAAAAGTTCAAAAAGTTCGGTTTTCAGCACCAAGAAGTTTGCGGGAACTCGAAGCGTATGCTTCCAATGCGAGTTTTGCTTCGCAAAACTTGTAAGGAGCAGCGGAGTGTAGGCAAACTACATGAGCAACTAAAATGTTTCCAAAGGAAACATACTTCGAAAGCATACGCTCTTCGATAGTGAGTGCAAGATTCGATGTCGAGTTACTTCCTGTGCTGCTTCGTGATCAAAAGCGGACTTTTTGAACCACCTCTAAAAGAAGAAAGGAAGAGAGCGAGAAATGAACGTATCCTACCAATGGCTATCGCAATATATCGACTTGACCGGCGTATCCGCTGAAGAAATCGCGGAACGCATGACGCGTGCTGGTATCGAGATCGACTCGGTGGAGAACCGCAATCAAGGACTTGACCACATCGTAGTGGGCTATGTCGTATCGAAGGAGAAGCATCCGGATGCGGATAAGCTGAATGTCTGCCAAGTAGACGTAGGCGCAGAAGAGAAGCTTCAAATCGTGTGCGGCGCGAAAAACGTGGATGCAGGACAAAAGGTTCCTGTCGCAACAATCGGAGCGGTTATGCCAGGCGGCATGAAAATCAAGCGCGCGAAGCTGCGCGGCGTAGAATCGCAAGGCATGATCTGTTCAGCGAAGGAGCTTGGCATGAATGACAAGTTGCTTACGAAGGAAATGCAGGAAGGCATTCTTGTACTGCCAGCAGAGATAGAACTCGGAACTCCGATTGCAGATGTGCTTGGCTTGAACGATCATGTGCTGGAGATGGATCTTACACCGAACCGCTCAGACTGTCTGAGCATGTTAGGCGTTGCACATGAAGTGAGTGCATTGCTGGAGCGTCCTGCCCACTTGCCTGAACAGGAAGTGAAAGAAAGTGTGGAAGCTGCCTCAGGCAAAGTGAAGATTAGCATTAGCGCGGCAGAAGGCTGCACGCACTATGCAGCTCGTTATATCGCGGGTGTAACGATTAAGCCTTCTCCATTGTGGTTGCAAAATCGATTGCTTGCAGCAGGCGTTCGCCCAATTAACAACATCGTGGACGTAACGAACTTCGTCATGTTGGAATACGGCCAGCCGCTGCACGCGTTTGACGCGGATAAGCTGAATGGCGGCGGAACGATTGACGTTCGCTTTGCGAATGAAGGCGAAGAACTGGTTACGCTTGACGGCCAAGAACGCAAGCTGGAGCCGCATATGCTGCTCATTACAGACGGCGTGAAGCCAGTTGCACTTGCAGGGGTTATGGGCGGAGAGAATTCAGAAGTATCTTCGGATACGGTGAACATTCTTCTTGAATCCGCGCACTTTGCAGGCAGCGTCGTACGCAAGACCTCCCGTCAATTGGGACTGCGTTCGGAAGCATCACTTCGCTTCGAGAAGGAAGTGAACCCAGAATCGGTTATCCCAGCATTGAACCGTGCGGCTGAGCTGATCCGTACGCTTGCGGATGGCGAAGTATATGCAGGTATCGTGGAACAACAAACTGCATCTGTGGAGCGCAAAGTTATCGAACTGACTTTAAATAGAACGAACCGTCTGCTCGGTACGTCGTTGACAGCTGAAGAAGTTCGCAAGATTATGAGCCGTCTTGGCTTCGAGCTTGTTGAGAAATCCGAAGGAATCTTCGACATCACCGTGCCTACTCGTCGTGGCGACATTACGCGCGATGTAGACCTGATCGAGGAAGTTGCACGTATTTTCGGATATGACAACATCCCGGTAACTGCTATTGAAGGAGCAACAACACCAGGTCATTTGACGAAGGGGCAGCACATTCGCCGTTCGATTCGCCGCATCCTGACAGACAACGGTGTGAATGAGGTTGTGACGTATTCCTTTACGAATCCGGCCGACACTTCGGTATTCCCTTCCTTCATGGAAGGCGCAGTACCTGTACGTCTGGCTATGCCAATGAGTGAAGAGCGCAGTGTGCTCCGTACGAACCTGGTTCCTGGTCTTATTGATGTAGCGGTGTACAATCGCAACCGCAAGCATGAGGATGTAAGCATCTTCGAACTGGGTACACTCCATCTGACGAAGGAAGAGCAGCTTTCAGCTCAGCCTGAAGAGGTTCTTGTTGCTTCCCTATTGATGACGGGCAAGCGCAGTGCTGCACAATGGAATGTGAAGGCAGAACCAGTTGATTTCTATGATTTGAAAGGGGTGCTTGACAGCCTCGTAGCGCACTTCGGCTTGGATGGACGTGTACGCTATGTAGCAGATCGTCCGCAAGGCTTGCACCCAGGACGTTCCGCTTCGCTTTATTTGACAGGCGAGAACGGAGAGCAGTACATCGGCTTCATCGGTCAATTGCACCCTGAGGTACAGCATGCGAAGGATGTAGCTGACACGTATGTTGCTGAGTTCTTGGTGCAGCCGTTGATCGATGCAGCAGACTTCGATATTGAGTATCGCAGCCTTCCGCGCTACCCAGCTGTAGACCGCGATATTGCGGTTGTATTGGATCGCGGTACAGAAGTAGGGCAAGTGGTTGCACTCGCTAAGGAAACGGCTGGCGAACTTCTTGAGTCGGTAAATGTATTCGACGTGTACACAGGAGATCATGTTGCGGCAGATAAGAAGAGCGTCGCGATCTCGCTCGTATACCGTCATCCAGAGCATACATTCACGGATGAAGAAATTACAGAACTGCATGGCAAGGTTGTGGCGGCAATCGAGACGAGCTTCAATGCAGAGCTGCGGAAGTAAGGTTGCTCCAGAGCAGACACTCTTATTATCGAGACTGCTTTTATAATAGAAGTTCATTGAAGTTGGGACGGATATTTCCGCTCCCAACTTTTTTTATGGACTGGAACGAAGTAAACATTCTTTTATATGGGAAATAAACGCGATAGATAGAGTATTCTGGCAAGACCTATATTTGCAATTGCTTTACTACTACCCCTATAATAGGGAAACCCTGTAATAGAAGGGCATATCAGATCTTTTCCCCCTAAATATTCTATGAAATGAAACTTGACTTTCCTCTATGCGTAGGAGGAGAAGGGCACTAATATATCGAATTACTAATAGAGTTTGCGTATGACATGCAAACATGGATTAATTTGTTGCTACATGTAGGCTGCAAGCCCTAGCATGCGGCACGTTAAGGTAAGGAGGACCAAAGAATGACTAGTCCGGATAACAAGCATCGTGTAGCGGTTGAAATATACGGAACACAATATAAATTGGTAGGATCAACAAGTAAAGATTATATGCGCAACGTAGCTGCAATGGTAGATGAGCATATGCGGAGTATTGCAACTGCGAACTCGCGGCTGGATACAACGCGAATTGCGGTGTTGTCAGCTGTACATATTGCTGAGCAAGTGCAGAAGGTGAAGGATGAGCAGTTGCAATTAAGCTCATCGTTGAAGGAAATAGAAGCGACGAATCACAATTTGTCCAGACAGCTGACTCAGGTACAGACGGAGTCGGAGCAGTCACTAGAGAAGCTCCGCAATGAGTCTGCACAGAAGCTGGAGCAGCTTCAGAAGGAACTTGGAAATGAGAAGTCGAAGGCCGAGAAGCAAGCGGCCGATCTTCGTGCTGAGACGGCTAAGTTGAAGGAAGCGAATCAGCAATTGGCCGATAAGCATAAGACATCGGAAGAGCGTGTGCATAAGCTGACCGAGCAGGTGAAGGAGACAGAGCGACGGATTCAATCGTTGACAGCTCGTGAGAATGAACAGAAGAAGAAGCTGCAGCAAGTAGAAGAACGATTGAAGGCGGTTTTGGAAGAAAAGCAGAAGGCAGAGCAGCTTCATGCCCGCACCCTTAAGCAGAAGCTGGAGGAAACAGAGCGTCTGTGGAGCACGAAGCTGAATGAGCAGAATCAAACTTGGGAGTCGCAGCTTCAAGAATCAGAGCAGGGCTGGCAGAAGCGTCTAACGGAATCCGAGCAAAGCTTGCAGGAGCAGTTGACGGAATCCGAGCAAGAGTGGCAGACGAAGTATTCGGAGAACGAACAATTGTGGCAGAGCAAGCTAAGTGATACAGAGCAAGGCTGGCAGAAGCAGTTCGATGAAGCAGAGCAGAGCTGGACCAGCAAGCTCGCGAACAAGGAACAGAGCTGGGAAGAAGAGCGGACTCTCCAGGAGCTGGAATGGACAGAGAAGCTGGACGCCAAGGAACAGCAGTGGCGAGAGCAACTCGCTGCCGAGAAACAGAATGCAGAGCAGTTATCTGCAGAGTGGGAAGAACAACTTGCTGAACAGACGGCTGCATGGGAAGGACAATTGACAGCTCAGGCTACAGAATGGGAAGCGCGCTTGTCGAAGAGAGAAGCAGAGCTCGTTCAAGATCGAGACAAGCAGTTGACGCTGCTCAAGCAGCAGCATGAGGCGAATACCAAGCAGTTGCAGCAGAAGCATGAGCAGGTTGCCGAGCAGATGAAGTCTGCCCAGGACAATCAGCGCAAGCAGGCTGAAGAACGTCATGCAGCCAAAGTCAAAGAGCTATCCGACCAGCATGCGAAGGAGATCGAGCAAGTTAAGGCGGAACAACGCTCGAATTTGGCGAAGTCGCAGGCGGAGCAGAAGCAGGCGTTGGATGAAGCACAGGCACTGCATCAGAAGGCATTGAATGATGTGAAAGCGAAGTGTGAGAGCGACATAGCTCAACTGCTGGCCGATCAGAAACAAGCGATGGACGACATGCAGGTGCTGCATCAAGAGGCCTTAAATGAAGCGAAGACGAAGTATGAAAAAGAACTCGCCCAACTGGTTGCGAATCAAGAGTTCGCGCTAGGTGAAGCGCAAACGCAGAACCAGAAGGCATTGGACGAAGCTAAGGCCAAATATGAGAGTGACATTGCCCAATTGCGCGCAGAGCTGGCAGATGCCAAGTCTCGACATGATCAAGAGCTGGATCAACTGATCATTGAGCATCTGGAGCAGTTGGAGCAAGCAGAAGCAGATAAGCAATCTTCGATGGCTGCACTTGAGGATAAATGGAAGCAGGAGTTAGCCCAAGCTGAATCTGAACGGAGCAAGGCTGTTCAACAGGTTGAGGCTGTCTACCAAGAGCGACTCCAGCAATCTGAGCAAGAGCGTGAACTTGCACTGAAGCAAGCGACGGAGCTGCATGAGGAGCAGCAGCTAGAACTGCTTACTCAGCATGAGCAACAGCAGCAGGAATTGATCGCTCGGTATGAGCGGCAGCTGGATGAACTGCGTGCACAATCCGAGCAACAGCAGCTAGAGCAGGGATCTCTGCATGAGGAGAAGCTGCAGGCAGAACGCGCTCTGTATGAAGAACAATTGCAAGCGGAGCGTGCTCAGCGTGAAGAGCAGTTGAAAGCAGAACGTACTAAGCATGAAGAGCGGCTGGAAGCTGAACGTGCACAGTATGAAGAGCAATTGGAAGCTGAACGTGCACAGTATGAGGAGCAGTTAGAAGCAGAACGTGCTCAGCATGGGCAGCAGTTGGAAGCAGAGCGTGCTCAACATGTGGAGCAGCTGCAAGATGAGCTTGCCCAGTATGAGGAGCAACTGCAAGAAGAACGTGCTCAGCGCGAGAATCAACTGCAAGAAGAACGCGCTCAGTATGAGAAGCGGCATGAAGAGCAGCAAGTCCAGCATGAACGGAAATTGCAGGAATTGCGCACCCAATATGAGGGAGATGTAGATGCTTGGACTGCATTGCAGGAGGAAGCATCGGCTGTACATGCCAAGGAACTGACGGATCTTGAGCAGTCTCTGCGTGCAGAAGCTGAGCAGAACGTGCAGAAGAAGGATGCGCGCATTCATCAGCTCGAAGGACATTTGGGACGCGCAGAGGAGCTTGATCGAGCGCGTCAGGTGGAGATGGAGCGGCTTATACGCGTGCGAGATCATGTGCAGGCTGAGGCTGCTGAGCTGCAGCAGCAGCTTGAAGCGATCGAACAGAGCAAGGAAGAAGAGCTCGAAGCGCTTCGTGCTCAATTCGAGCGTGAGCTGAATGAGCGACTTGACCAAGAACGAGCGGCTTGGATGCGTGAAGCCGAACAAGCACGAATCGCACTGCAAGAACAATGGGAAGCAGAACGCCATGCTTGGAAAGAGCAGGGTGAACAAGAGCAGGATGCCTTGTACGATCAGCTCGCAGAATATGAAGGTAAATGCCGTCAGCTTGAATCTGAGAAGGAAGAGCTGCAAGCGGCTTTCACAAGCATCCAGCAGGCGCAGCATGAAGCAGCTGCCACTATTGCAGAGGCGAGACAGCAGGTGGAGGAAGTTCAGTCCCGTTATGACCAGCTGGAGGAAGAACAGCAGCTATACATCACGGAGCTTGAACAATATGAAGAAGCCAAGTCTCTCTTGAAGCAGCGTGAGCAAGAATGGGCACAGCAAGAGCAGCAGTGGACAGAGACAGCGGCTACGTGGAGTGAAGAGCGTGAGCAGCTGCAGCAACAGCTCGAGAGATTGAAGGCTGAAGTTGAGGACGCGAAGAAGCATACAGAAGAGCAGGCTCGCTCTCATGCTGAGATGGAGGTTATTCAGGAGCAATTCGAGGTTCTCTCTCATCAATTCCGCTTATCCCAACTGGAGCGGGAGAAAGAACGCAGACAAGCGGACGAGACACAAGGGGCTTATTCGAAGCTTACTGATGAATATACCAAGCTTAATGATGAGCTCACGAAGCTCAAGGATGAGTACGCGAAGCTCCAAAGCGAATTCAACGAATGGCTGGAAATGATCGAGTAGATATACGGAGCGAACAAAGGAATAGCAAATAAATGATGCAAGATATAGGGAAGTTTTTTAATAACGTATGGATGGAAATCGCGGCGGTATTCGCTTCATGGAACGGCTTGGATTATGCCATAGTGGGAGCAGCAATCGCATGTATTGTTCTGGGAGCAGTGCGGGGATTCAAGTCTATCGCGCTCTCCCTCTTCGGCTATATTGTCGCCTTTATCGTCGCGGCTCGGTTTTATGCAGATTTTATACCATGGGTAAGGAAGAGAGTATTTACAACAGTTAGCAGTGGATCAGGGGCGGAAGCCAGCGGCGGCGGTACGCCCTTAGCGGCAACATTTATGGATACTGTACATGCTGTGGTGGCCTTTTTGCTTCTGTTCACTTTTGTACTGGCAGGCCTCTGGCTAATTCGGTTCGCCTTGAAGAAATTCACGGATGTACCACCGGTACGAACCGTGGATCGGCTAACAGGGGCAGTTCTCGGATTGGTGCAATTTGTCTTTTTGTGGTGTATGATTTACGTACTACTGCGGGCATGGCCGGCAGGTGTATTTCGCGACTGGGTTGATGCTTCGATATGGGTAAATCGAACGGGGAAGTGGATGCCAGATGTTATGGTTGAAGCTGTAAAATGGGCTCAGTGGCTGTAATGGAAACACTGGTAAATGCGTGGCATGCATGAATCGTCATATACATGAATGAACAGACCGCCGTCCTCCCAAGCAAAAGGCAGGGATCAACGGCGGCCGCTCATTTTTCGACAATAAATTTGGCTGTCATTTCATTGTGTCCCGGACCGCACAGAATTGTGCATGACATGTCATATGTACCGGGTTGTTCCGGAGTGATAACTTGCTTCGGATGAGTTGGATCAAGGGACAAATTCAATGCCTTAATAGCAACTCCGTGATTGCCGACGGCATCTAATACGATGCGTATGGGTTCACCGGATTTGACACGGTATTCAGACTGATCGAATTTGAAATTCGTGGCCTTAATGATAAGCTCTTTGTCTGTTTTTACATCGTCATCTTGCTTTTGTCCAGATTGTCCCCCGCATCCGGATACTATGACCGCTGCGAGCAATAGGCATGAGATGAGCGAACTTAGGCTACCCCGAGTCAACATTCGTATTTCCTCCTCTCCTCGTCCATATAGTGTAACGGAAATTTTATCCTTTTTCCATTGCTTATATGGAGCGAAGAGAAGGAAGCTATACAAGGGTCTCACTCATGGGAATGAGCACAGCAGCCCTGGATGATGATCACGCCGTTATCTGGACTCGTGGCCAGCTTCGAACGGCGTTGCGACTGGAATGAACAAGTCGATCAATCCAATGACAAGCGCTGCAAGAATAGCGCCGAGTACAGTGACGGATACACCGCCAACAAAGAACTGGGCGATGTAGATGACAACCGCACTGGCGATGAAGCCGACGATCCCGCGTCCGAACGGCGTAACTCGTTTTCCAAATATGCCTTCGACAATCCAGCCGAATAAGGCTATGACTAAGGCGAGGATTAAGGCACTCCAGAAACCGCCTACGGTGAACATCGGCACAATCCAGCCCGTAACCATCAATACGATGGCTGCCACAATGAATCGAACCACATGACCGAGAAAACTCATGGACTTTTCCTCCTTACTCGTTTGAAGGGTATAGGTTTGTGCAACAATTATTGTAACCTTATCCGCGATATTCATGAGTGGCATGTTCAGACATTGGATAGCCATTATTTCGGTATACCGCTATAATGAACACCGAGAGGAGTCGTGACTTGTTTTGGACTCGAAAATTTTAAAAACAATGGATTACCATAAAATACTGCAATCGCTCGCGCGACATGCGGCTACCCCGTTAGGGGAACATGCTTCCTTGTCTCTGCTGCCAAGCACGGATCTGGAGGAAGTGAAACGACGCCTGCAAGCGACGGATGAGGCGATGACGATAGAGCGGTTGAAGGGGGGAGCTCCATTCTCCGGTGTTACCGATATACGTCCTGCCGTGAAGCGCGCACGTATTAATGCAATGCTGAGTGCCAATGAATTGTGGGATATTTCAGCGCTTATCTTCGCAGGTCGTCGTGTGAGACGCCATATTGAGAGTGTACATGAAGATAATCCTGTACCGCTTCTGATGGCGCTGGCGGATTCGCTAAGCTGGCAGAAGGAATTGGAAGAAGAGATTAGACGCTGCATCGATGAGCAGGGCGAGGTGCTGGATCAGGCAAGTGCTGAACTGGCAACGGCACGCCGTGAACTGCGCATCGGGGAGACACGCATCCGTGAGAAGCTGGAGTCCATGATTCGTTCATCCAGCGCGTCCAAGATGCTGCAGGAACAGCTGATCACGATTCGTAATGATCGATACGTAATCCCGGTGAAGGCAGAGTACCGCGGCCATTACGGCGGGATTGTTCATGATCAATCCAGTTCAGGGGCGACGCTCTTCATTGAGCCTGAGGCGATTGTGACACTTAATAATAAGCTGCGGGAAATTAAGCTCAAGGAAGAGCGTGAGATTGAGCGTATTTTGTCCCGCTTGACCGAGCACGTTGGCTTGCAAGTTGATCTGCTGTTAAGCGATACCGATTGCATTGAACAGTTGGACTTCATCTTCGCGAAGGCTCGTCTAGCACATGAAATGAAGGCAACACTGCCGCGCATGAATGACCGCGGCTATATGAAGCTCATTAAGGGCCGCCATCCGCTTATTAATCGGGAACAAGTAGTGCCGATCGATGTGGAGCTTGGTAATGATTATACGACAATTATTGTTACCGGCCCGAACACAGGCGGTAAGACGGTATCCCTGAAAACGATGGGACTGCTAAGTCTCATGTCCATGTCTGGTTTGTTCATACCGGCACAGGATGGGAGCCAACTATGTGTATACGATGCCATTTACGCTGATATCGGCGATGAACAGAGCATTGAACAAAGCTTGAGTACGTTCTCCAGCCATCTGACGAACATTATTCGCATATTGGGAGAAATGACTCCGAAGAGCCTCGTGCTGCTGGATGAGCTTGGGGCAGGAACGGATCCTGCAGAAGGATCTGCACTGGCGATCGCGATTCTGGAGCATATTCATCGTCTTGGCTGCAGACTCGTTGCGACGACGCATTATAGTGAACTGAAGGCGTACGCATATGAACGCAAGGGCGTCATTAATGCAAGCATGGAATTTGACGTGCAGACATTGCGCCCAACGTATAGACTGCTTGTTGGTGTTCCTGGCCGAAGCAACGCATTTGCGATTGCAGAACGTCTTGGCCTTCCGTCTTCCATCATTGAGCACGCTCGTGGCGAAGTGACAGAAGAAGACATGCGTATCGAGACGATGATCGCATCGCTCGAGGAGAACCGTCTTCGTGCAGAAGCAGAGCGTGTGGAAGCAGAGAAGATTCGGAAGGAAACAGAGCTCCTTCGTGCGGCGATTGTTGAAGAGGAAGCGAAGCTTCAGGCAGAGCGGGACAAACGAATTGATCGTGCTTCTGAGGAAGCGCGTGAAATTGTTCGGAAGGCGCGTCATGAAGCAGATGATATCATTACAGAATTGAAACTGCTCGCTCAAGAAGGCGTGAGTGTGAAGGAGCATTTGTTGACCGAGGCTCGCAAGAAGCTCGATGAAGCTGCTCCGGCTAGTAAACTAGCCTCCAAGTCGAAGACTGTGAAGAAGCAAGCACGCAAGATTGAAGCTGGGGATGACGTTATGGTATACAGCTTGAATCAGAAGGGCAGCGTGGTTGAGCTGGCGGGCAACGAAGCTGTTGTTCAGCTGGGTATTATGAAGATGAAGGTTCGAATGGATGATTTGGAGCTTGTCACTTCATCCGCTTCGAAGCAGAGCAGTAAGTCCGTGAAGACAGGCACAAATGTGAAGCGGACACGAGCAGACAATGTACGTTCCGAACTTGACTTGCGTGGAGCGAATTTAGAAGAGGCAATTATTGAGGTAGATCGCTTCCTTGATGAAGCTTTACTCGCGAACTTGGGTCAAGTATATATCATTCACGGCAAAGGGACTGGGATTCTGAGAACGGGAATTCAGGAGTTCTTGCGTAGACACAGACATGTGAAGACGTTCCGTCTCGGCAACTACGGCGAAGGCGGTACAGGGATTACGGTTGCTGAACTTTCGTAACAGCGAACGAACCGGGGAGGATGAATGTGGAACGATTTATTGAGCAATGGCTTAGTAACCCATACGTATCCATGTGTGCTTACTTTTCTGTAACCGTACTGGCGCTTGTCGTGTTCTTGTCCATCTTTGAATTAGTGACAAGATACAGATGCTGGGAGGAGATCCGCAAAGGCAATATTAGTGTGGCGATGGCTACCTCTGGCAAAATCTTTGGAATTTGCAACATATTCCGCTTCGGAATCGAAGCACGGGATACGTTGTATGCGTCATTGACATGGGCAGCACTCGGGTATGTACTGCTATTAATGGCATATTTTTTGTTTGGATTTCTGATGCCGTATTTCAAATTGGATGATGAAATTCAGAAGGATAACCGTGCAGTTGGTTTGCTGTCTATGGTTATCTCCGTATCCATGTCCTACATTATCGGAGCTAGCATTAAGTAGTTTACGTAGGAACAGCAGGTTCGTTACTATGGCAGCGGAGGTCTTGCATGAAGTATTTATGGGGAACACTGTTTGCATTGGCAGCGATATTTATTATTATTGGAATCGTGTATTGGGCGAATCTGTAATGGATGCTCTATAATAGAAGTACCAGCACGAACAAGTGCAGATCATTATGAATTGACATCTAGATAGGGGAGAATGTGCTCTGTAATCAACTTGCAGAGCCTTCTGATAAGAAAGGCAGGTTGAACGGACATGAGTCAGATTTGTCCTTGGTGTGATACGGAAATTGTATGGGATGAGGTGCTAGGCCCAGAAGAAGAGTGCCCGCATTGCCACAATGAGCTGAATGCTTTTCGGACATTGAATGTAGATATTGAGCACGATCCTGATAAGCAGCATGATGATCATGATCATGAGGAAGAATCCGAGGAAAAGGGCTGGTCCAACTTCGGCTGGACAGAAGATGCTGCCTTGTTCGGCGATGAGAGTTCATTGCAGTACCAAGAAGGCGTAGATAAGGTGCTTCATGGGCAATCTGAAGTACCGGAATGTCCTCAGTGCAGAGAATATATGTTACTAGCTGGCACAGAGACGATTGGTTCCAATCACTTCGAGCCGCATGTATCGGAAGCCTTGAAGGCGCCGGTTGTAACAGTGCCATTCCGCTTGAATGTATATGTATGCACTTCTTGCTTCCAAGTATCCAAAGTACTGGCTGAGCCGCACCGTGAGCCGCTTATGGAAGTCGTCCGCCGTGCGCAATCTGAATAAATTATCATAAGACGTCCGCTTTAGGGCAACTTATAAGCTGTAACGAAGAGGGCTATATGCCCGATTAAGCAGGGAGGGGTTCCCTTCGTGACAGCGCGTCTTGACGCTCAATCGCTATTGCTGTTGATCGTTTTTGGTCTCTTTTCGTTGGCGAATGCTCTTTCGGGAGCATTCGTCAATGTTTTTCTATGGAAGGCTGCATCAGATTACAGCTTGCTTGGTTGGTTTGCCTTCAGTCAGCATATATCCAGCGGGCTGACCTTCTACTTCGCAGGCAAATGGGTGAAGGAAGGCAACAAAATGAATTGCCTGCGGCTCGGCATTGGATTGGCGGGGGCATTTTATGCAGCAGTACTCTGGCTTGGTAAAGGTGCGGTCGATTACATATGGCTGCTCGGATTTGTATTGGGTGCTGCCTTCGGTGCCTTTTGGCTCGCCTTTAATGTGGTGTACTTTGAAGTGACTGATCCGGACAATCGTGATTTATTTAATGGATGGGTTGGGCTTATCGGTTCATGCTGCGGGATGGCCGCGCCGTGGGCATCCGGATATTTGATCACCAAGCTTGGCGATGGAACGGGCTACCGCATCATCTTTACCGTATCATTTTGTGTGTTTATTGGGGCAATCGTATTTAGTTTCTGGCTGCACAAGCGTCCTCCGGAGGGCGAATACCATTGGACATTGCCATTTACCGCATGGAAGAAGGCGGACAGTCCTTGGCGGCATGCTTTGCCCGCACTTGCTGCACAAGGCGCCAAAGACGGGGTCTTTGCCTTCCTGATCGGACTTGTAGTTTACATTGCGACGACCAATGAGATGAAGCTGGGCAATTACACCCTGATCACATCAGCCGTAGCATTAGGCAGCTTCTATGTGATAGGCAGAGTTATGCGTCCTTCCTTCCGGGCACCCGGCTTGTTTATCGGGACGATCGCAATGGCGCTGGCAGTCATTCCTTTGTTCTTCGGTGTTGCCTATGGAAGCCTGCTCCTATTCGGGATTATTACCTCGCTATTCTCACCGCTGTTTGCGATCCCGATGACAACCGCTACTTTCGACATTATGGGGGTAGATGAGCGTTCAGCAGCCCAGCGTGTGGAGCTGACGGTGCTGCGTGAATTTGGTTTGTTGATCGGGCGAATAGCAGGGGTTGCAGCTTATCTGCTTGTTGTGCAGTGGAGGACGACAGAGCCGGTTGTTGTTGCTTTCTTAGCTGTCATGGGGGCTCTCCCTATTATCAGTGCAGTAAGCATCCGGACATTAGTATCGAATCACCGAATTGGAAAATAAGAAAGGCCCTGTTGCTCGCATGAGTCATCAGGGCCTTTTATATTCCTGCCTTTTTTACGAATAGTACGTGTAATTTTTTTCTATACCGTCCCGGTTCACCCTCTATCTCCTTGGTAGCTGAACAGTTCAGCGTCTGGGTGGGAGCCGAATTCAATCATATCACCAATGATTTGAGATGATATCGTGCTGTATACGGTGCCATTGCCGCCAAATGGTTCAATGAAGAAGCATCCTGGTTGGTGCGGAGCCTCGCCAAAATAGGGATAGCCATCCTGCGTGACACCGAAAGCACCCGCCCATGCATTTTCTGCTATAAGCGGGGACAGCTGTGGGAACAGAGCCTCCACTTCCTTGATAAGCTGTGCGGTTTTGCTGGGGAGCAGCTTATTTCGCTCTTCTGTACTTACATCCCCTTCATCTAATCCACCCGCCAAAATTCGATCATCTGCCGAGGTGCGCAAATATAAATAAGGACGCCTTGTCTCCCAAATGAGGAAGCGTTCATGCCATACATCCTGCAGATTAGGGATAGTCTGCGTTTTAATCGCGAAGGAGCTAGTAATTCTTGTGTTCGGATTAGGCTTCATTTCATTCGTTTCATACCCGAGCGCGAATACAGCATGCTTGGCTGTGGCAACATATCCACTATCCGTTTGCAACTGAACGAGACCACCCTCGTGTCTTACCTGGGTGACCTTGGTGTGCTCATAAATTCGCAGCTTATATTTGTTTTTTGCAGTATGGAATAGTGAATGTGTGAACCGGTATGGATTCACCTCTGCATCACCATGAGTAACAATCGCGGCCGGCTTATCGAATCCAAACCGATGACGAATTTGTTCGCTGTCCCACCATTCTGTATGGAAGCCATAGCGATGCAATGTATCGTATTCGACTCGCAGACTTCTTACGTCTTCTTCGCTGCTGGCATAATAGAGGCTGCTGCGAGGGAACATCTCGGAATCCTCATCGAGCTCGGAAGCGATCGTAAGCAGACGTTCTGCTGCCTGCTTGCACAGTGTATAGAAACGAACTCCCTTTCGCTCACCAAATAAACCGATGCATGAGGTCAACGAACGATCATTCATGTATTGAAGCAATCCTGTATTGGAGCTCGTACTGCCGCCCCCGACATGCCTCTTCTCCAGCACAACGACATTGAACCCGCGCTTGCACAGCTCATAGGCGCAAAGTGCGCCACTAATGCCTGATCCGACTACTAGCACGTCGCAGTGAATGGATTCAGATAATGGGGGATGAACATGCCTAGATGGCAGCGTACTCTTCCATGGAAGCGACCCAAATTGTAGATCCACGCGACATCTCCTTTCACCCGATTTCCGATTACATATTTCCCTAATGTTGGGTTCATAATACATAGAGAACGACAACTTCCAGACAGGATGAAAGGAGTATGCTCAGATGCAATATGCTCAGCATAACCAACAGTCACATCAAGGTAATATGAAGCCGTTATCGGCGAAGGAATTGGAGTACATCGTGGATTCGATCTCCAATGAGGATTTGCTTATTAAGCAGTGTGCGGCAACCGCAGCAATGGCGACAACTCCAGGCGTTCAGCAAGCGCTGACGCACATGGTCGGTGTTCATCAGCAGCACATGAATGTATTGCTACATACTCTGCAGCAGCACACACATATGGCGCCAACTAGTCCGCAACAATCTCAATAATCGAAGTAATGAAGGAGGAACGACAACATGAATGGTTCACAACAAAATCAATTCATGCAAGAGGAAGACTTGTTGTACACGATCTTGGCTGATTTGAAGCGAACTTCTCGCGAGTATACAACAGGTGTAACAGAAGCGGCTTGTCCGGTAGTTCGGCAGATGTTCACGGACTTGACTCACAGTACGTTAACGATGCAAGGACAGCTGTTCACGCTCATGGAGAAGAACAATATGTATTCCGTCGCATCACCAGCATTGCGCCAAGAGTTGGACAAGCAACTGAAGGACAATCAACAGCTTCAAATGAAATCCAACCAGTTCGTGCAGCAGAAGCTGGGCCAAGCGGGATACGGTCACTATCAGCAGCATGCGCATCAACAACAAGAGCATCATCAAGGCAACTACAATCAGTACATGTAATACAGGGACAGGCTGCTGAGTACTTCAGCGGCCTTTTTACTTGCGGCTGTAGTAGGGAGATGACCTACCAACCAGCAAAGCTGCAATTTCGCATAGTCGTGGACCTTCAATTCCATTACGGCAACAGGTATCATAGCAGTAGGAAATGCACTAGGAAATCATGGAATGCGCAGTAAAGCCTGTTGATATTGGCGCGCGCATATGAAAAGGTGTATCATATGTAGCATATTTACACTAAGTCGGCTTGCCACTGCAGGTCGAGGGAGGATCGAATATGAAGGATTTGAGCGATTTTAATATTAGCATACTTAAATTGTTAAAAGAGGACGCGCGTCGTTCCCCGGCGCTCATCGCTACGATGCTTGGTGTTGACGAAGAGAAAGTTCGCACTGCGATTGCCGAGATGGAAGAAGAGCACGTTATTGTTAAATATGCAACGGTAGTGAATTGGAGCAAGGTTGATGATGAGACTGTAACCGCCCTTATTGAAGTGCAAATAACTCCAGAGCGTGGTCGTGGCTTCGAGGGTATTGCAGAGCGAATATACTTATTCCCACAAGTGAAGTCCGTATACTTGATGTCTGGCGCCTATGATTTACTAGTTGAGGTAGAAGGAAAGAACTTGCGTGAAGTAGCTTCCTTCGTATCCGACAAGCTGTCTCCGATTGAATCGGTATTGTCGACGAAGACACACTTCATCCTGAAGAAGTATAAGCAGGACGGCATTATTTATGAAGAGCGCGAGGACGATCATCGTCTCGTAATTACCCCGTGAAAGGTGAAGTGCCATGATTAAGGAAGAAGAGAAGCAAGCTGGCGTACGCTCCATGAGCGACTATATTAACCCATTGGTACGTGACATTGCGCCATCCGGTATTCGTAAGTTCTTCGACTTGGCTAACGCCAGCAAGGACATCATCACACTCGGTGTCGGGGAACCGGATTTCTGCACGCCTTGGCATGTTCGAGAAGCTTGTGTATATTCGTTAGAGCGTGGTCGTACGAAGTACACATCCAATGCAGGGATGCTGGAACTGCGCGAAGCGATTGCAGAATATTTGAACAATTCATTCCAAGTAAAATATGAACCGTCAGATGAAGTGCTTGTTACCGTTGGCGGATCGGAAGCCATTGATCTGGCTCTGCGGACGCTGGTTGCTCCAGGCGATGAAATCCTTATCCCGGAACCGTGTTATATCTCATATTCGCCGATCGTGTCGATTGGTGGTGGGGTAGCGGTAGGAATTGAGACGGATGCTGCTAATCAGTTCAAGCTGACTGAGGAGGCATTGAAGGCTAAGCTTACACCGAAATCCAAGGTACTGATTTTATGCTATCCGAGTAATCCAACAGGCGGTATTATGACCTATGAGGATTGGCTCCCGATCGCAAAGATTGTTGAAGAACATGATTTGATCGTCATTTCAGACGAGATTTATGCTGAATTGACTTATGATCAGAAGCATGTCAGCTTCGCATCCATTCCAGGCATGAAGGACAGAACAGTGCTTGTCAGCGGATTCTCCAAGGCATTTGCCATGACTGGCTGGCGGATGGGGTATGCATGCGGTCATCCGGAGATCATTGCCGCGATGATGAAGATTCATCAATATACGGTCATGTGTGCACCGATAATGGGACAGATAGCCGCCCTTGAAGCATTGCGCAATGGGATGAGCGAGAAGGATCATATGATGGAGTCGTACAATCAGCGCAGACGTCTTGTTGTGAACGGATTCCGCGAAATTGGTCTGGAATGCCATGAGCCGCAAGGAGCTTTTTATGCATTCCCATCCATTAAGTCAACTGGACTTACTTCAGAGCAATTTGCCCATCGGTTGTTGTTCGAAGCGAAGGTTGCGGCTGTTCCGGGTGATGTGTTCGGCTTAGGAGGAGAAGGTCATATTCGCTGCTCTTATGCGACATCAGTTGCGCAATTGAATGAAGCCCTTGATCGAATGGGTCGTTTCCTCGACAAGATGAAGCAAGAAATGTGATAATTATTCATAATCAACGAAAATGAACTAGTTTTCTTTCTTTCCCTCTGGTATAATATAACATGTCTCGCAGAACTGTCCCATGTTATGGAACAACTGGAGAACTCTAGGATATTCTAGAATCGCCATGAAGGGAGGAAAGGTCGATTGTTTTGTTCGAACTATACCTTGACGTCGTATCCGCATAGTTCAGTGAGAGAAGATAGATCTCATGTAAGATGGTCGGGCAGAACAAGAAACATTTCGTCCAAGCTATTGGCGCTTGAGTATGAGATCCTTGTCCTTCGCAAGCAAATGGAGCAGATGTTCCAAGAGGAGCAGTCCTTTACTGCAGAGACAGTAATCGAGATTAGCAGCATGTTGGACTTGAAGATTAATGAATATATGAAGTCACAATCGATGAAATAGATGGTGCGTGAGGAAGACTCCTATGAGGAGTCTTCTTTTTTTGCCTATGTTGTTTATGATATAGTGAAGGTTGGGATTTATTAAACGGATAATACATTTATATGGGGCAACGTGGAGAGGGGACAGGCTATCATGCGTAATTGGAGATGGATCGGTGTTCTAGCGGTATTGCTTGTGCTTGTAAGTGGTTGTGGAGGGCCTAAAGCCGATGCTACGGTATTCATCATGACATCATCGTCATTACCTCCCGAAATGACAAGTGCACTGCAGGATGATCTGAATAAGACGTTTGAGAATAAATTCACAGTCCAAGTCGTCGCTTCACCGTTGTACAGCATCGAGAAGTTGTTTGTGGAATATGCGGCTGGAGAGAATAGTGTAATGGTCATTCCAGAGGAGGACGCGAAGAGAATGGCTCCTCAGGGTGGACACGTAGCTCTCGATAAGTATTTTGATGCCAAAAAATATAACGAAGGCGTGTATGACGGTGCTGTATATGAAGGCAAGGATGAGAATAAAGGAACTTTCTTATTCTCGTTGTCTGCAGAGAAGCTGCCTATCTTGAAGAAACATGGCATTCAGGAAAAGGGGCTGTCTGTTACGATTCCTTCACGAACACCAGATGAAGCCAGATCCGTTGAGATACTTAGGGCTCTTGCTGAAGAGAAGTAAGGTGGCTTGATTCGGACAAACTGTACAGATAGATAACAATCATTGGACATCACGGTAAGACATCATAGGTGAAAGGGGGGGAGCGCTCGTGATCATTGGTGTAACAGGAAGCACCGGGAGCGGGAAAACATCATTTGCAATGCATTATGCTGCAACGTTCGGGCGTGAAGGGTTCTACATGACGACCCGTCTTACGCCGCTTCCGGATGAATTGCCTGCGCCACCCCATTTCACATGGCAGACAATTGATACGGAATGTGCATTGCCAGAAGTTCTGCATCGAATCAATGAGCAATCCAATATGTACCGGGCCGACCGGCGTGTACTTGTCATTGATAGCGTTACCTCGTATTTGCATGGCGCACACGAACGAATTATGGAGGAAATGGACAATAAGCAGAATCTTGCTGAATACGCTGGGCGATTGACAGCTGCGCGGATGGAACTGCAAGAGGCATTGTTCATCTTTCAAGGCAAGCTGTTCATTATTACGAACGAGCCGCCAGGCTACACACCGTTCACGAATCCGCTTGAAGTTGAGTACATTGTGCAGCACGCCGCTCTGAATCGCGAGGTTGTAAAGCGGAGTACACAATGGTTCCGAATGACATCAGGAATTCCAGAGGACATTAGCGCGAAGCGGAAACGAAAGTAAATAGCAATGTGCACGTGGAGAGGACATTAAGCCCAGGATAGAACGGTAATGAGGGGGCATAGCAAATGAAGTTATATACGCGTACGGGTGATGAAGGAACGACATCGTTGATAGGTGGTCGGGTACCGAAGGATCATTTGCGGGTAGCAGCTTATGGGGAGCTTGATGAGCTGAATTCATTCGTCGGCTGGGCGATTACTTGCTGCCATGGAGATGAAATGAAAGCACTACGGGAGCAGTTATCCGTGATCCAGCATGAACTGTTCGATTGCGGAGCCGATACCGCTTATGCGGAGCAGAAGCAGGGGAAATTCATTTATAAAATTCGTCCAGAACAGGTGGAGCAGCTCGAGAAATGGATGGACGAACATGAGGCTGCGAATGAACCGATCACAAAGTTCATTTTGCCAGGAGGATCCGAGGCAGCAGCAGCCTTGCATATATGTCGAACTGTGTGTCGAAGAGCGGAGCGTCAGCTCGTTACGCTCTCGCATCAGGAGACCGTACATGTCGAAGTAATGAAATATGTGAATCGATTGTCAGACTATTTCTTTGCAGTGGCACGCCGAGCTAATGGTCTCGTTGGCGTTCAGGATCAGGAATATGTGAGAAGTGCTGACGTGTTCAGGAAGAAGGAGCAGCATGATGCATGATTGAAGAAGAGAAGCAAGAGGCAGACGGTTTATCCGGGGAGATTGCGGCTGAGCTGTCCTATGTAGTGCCTGAGAGTGAAGAAGGGATTCAGCTCAGAACCGTTCTCCGTTCCAGACTGAACTTGTCGAGGCGTATATTGAAGCGGCTGAAGACACTGGAACAGGCGATAACAGTAAATGGCGGTACAGAATACAATGGCAGAATTCTTACGGTGCGCGACAAGCTTCGTGCGGGTGATCTGATCCGGGTGGAGATTGCAGAGGATTATGTGGATACAATCGAACCAGAGCCTATCCCGATTCAGATTGTGTACGAGGATGAGGATATTCTCGTGCTCAATAAGCAGGCAGGCATAGTTGTCCATCCAACCAAGGGATATCCGAATGGGACATTGGCAAATGGAGTTGTCTATCATTGGCGGATGCGTGGGGAGCGAACCCGCTTTCGCCCGGCGAATCGACTCGATCAAGAGACCTCTGGGCTGCTTATTGTTGCGAAGCACGGCCACGCTCATCATCAATTATCGGATCAGATGCAGAAGAATGAGGTGTGGAAGCAGTATGAGGCATTTGTATTTGGGATTCCTCGTGAGGAGGAAGGGACGGTACATGCTCCAATCGATAGAGACAAGGAGCAGCCTCATCTTCGTGTCGTGACACCGGATGGATACGATTCCATCACGCATTATCGTGTGCTGGAATCCTACCATGGACAAGCCGCAAGAGTAAGCTGCCGACTGGAGACGGGACGTACTCATCAAATCCGGGTGCATATGAAGCATATCGGAAGTCCGCTGCTGGGCGATAAGTTCTATGCTGATCCTAATTTGGTGAATACTCCTTTGCTTCAGGCAGCGGTGGAGCCATTAACGCGGCATGCGCTTCATGCCTCTGAGCTGCGGTTTACACACCCGATGAGTGGGGATAAGCTTCACTTCAAGGCTGAGCTTCCTCAGGAATTAGTAGAACTGCGTGATCGGCTTATTGGATGGAGCGAGCAATAATGAATGATGTTATGAGAGGAGTTACATGACATATGAACGTTACTGTATATCAATATGCCAAATGCGGCACTTGTCGTAAAGCAGTGCAGTGGCTCAAGGTACAAGGCTATGATGTTGCATTGATCCCGATCGTAGAGGAGCCGCCAAGCAGCGAGGAATTGCGCGCATTAGTTGCCAGAAGCGGATTGGAATTGAAGAAATTCTTCAATACGTCTGGCGAAGTATACAAGGCGATGCAGCTTAAGGACAAGCTGCCAACAATGAGCGAGCAGGAACAGTTGAATTTGCTGGCATCGAATGGCAAGCTGATCAAGCGTCCTATTGTTACAGATGGATATCGAGCAACAGTTGGCTTCAAGGAAGAGATGTTTGCAGAAGCGTGGGGCACGGCCTCCAAGCATTAAAAAGGTTTGCAACTATCGATCCTGACAAGCAGCACACAGGTAGCTGTTCAGGTTGACAGGTTAACATGAACAGTGTTAACAGATGTATGCAAGACAAGGAAGATGATGGTTGACATCACGTGAACGAACAAGTATGATTCCTCATGGAAGTATTTAACTTGCAATGAAAGGGGAGGGTAATGGTGGAAGGCAGTCCAAGTCATTTGCGACAACTGATATACACTCGTAGAGAGGATGTGTCCTATACAAGCGACCCTCCCATGTCTTGTTGTGCCCTGAATCGTCTTGCATCCTGTATGCACGAGAAGAATCAGTAGGCTTATTTGACGTGTGAGGAATCGACTTGCTGGATGAAATCAAGCTCTCTCTTTGCGAGGGGGCTTTTTTTGCGTGTAGATGTTTTTTTGTAGCAGATGTTGAATTTGATTAATTTGAAATTGAGTAAGTTGAATTTGGGTAAGCAGGTGATCGACATGATATTTTTGACATTGGAAATGATGATGAAGCTCGGTTTGGCGCTATTATTCGGTTTGTTGATTGGTCTCGACAGACAAATTAAGCAAAAACAGCTTGGACTGAGACCGAGTATGGTCATATGCATTGCTAGCTGTCTGGTCACGATTGTGTCAATTGAGGCATTCGGGAAGTTCGGCGGCACTAACCATCCGAATATGGATCCAATGCGCTTGGCAGCTCAGATCATAAGCGGGGTCGGTTTTATTGGGGCGGGTGTTATCTTGCGAAGAAGCAATGAGGTTATTTCCGGTCTCACTTCTGCAGCATTAATCTGGTCGGCGTCTGCTCTCGGTGTGGCGATTGGGGCTGGATTCTATTTGGAAGCGACTTGCGGTGCGGCGCTGTTGATTACGGCTGTCAATCTCATTCCGGGACTAATTAAGATGATTGCTCCTGCTAGGTTGAACCGGCATGATGTGGCGTTGAAGATCGTCGTAGAATCGAACCACCGAATGACGGATCTCATTAAGAAGATTCAGCGTAAGGATCGAACAGATGCAGATGAGTTCCATATCCGCCACTTTAAGCTCAAGGATCTGGATAAGGATCGTCAGCGCATTGACCTAGTGCTATCTGTGCCAAGCAATCAATACTTGACGGAAATCTATTATTACATCAAGAAGATTGAGCATGTTGTGAGCGTAGAGATTGAGCAATTGTAAGTAGAGCCCAAGGAGATGGATTGCTGTCTTATCAAGAAGCGGATTTCTATCTTGATCATATGGAGAAGGAAGAGGCAGAGGACATTAAGCAATTGCTCGCTTACCCAGAAGGTACAGCTGGATCACTTATGACAACGGAGGTCATCCGAATCCGTACGACAGATACAATTGCTGAGGTTCTTGATTGGCTGCGCCGTTGCTTGACGAATGTGGAGACTATTTACTATTTGTATGTGACCGATGAGCGGGATATGTTGCTCGGCGTTGTGTCACTACGTGATTTTCTTATCTCTTCGCCCGAGCGGTCGGTGCATGAGATGATGAATCCGCATCTCGTTACGATCGAACCAGATGCACCGCAGGCGGATGTCTTGGACATTATTAAGGAAGTATGGCCTTCTGGCTGTTCCGGTAGTAACGGAGGGCAGTCGGTTAGTCGGGATCGTGACTTTTGATGATGTAATGTCTCATTTGTAGCATAAATAGAAAGAATGAGTATGGGTTCCTTGCTTGGCAGAATCCGTTATCTAGTGATTGTAGGAATTATGATATACTTGACGATAGGCATTGAAGCGAAAGGGGTAATCCATACCGATGGAAGTACAATTGAATGATAATAAGGAGCAGCGCTTACTGCTCGTTGATGGAATGGCGCTCTTATTTCGCGCCTATTTCGCTACTGCGTACGGCGGTTCTATTCGTCGAATGAAGGATGGAACACCAACGAATGCGGTGTATGGCTTTATGAGATATTTCTGGGATGCAGTAGAACGGTTCGAGCCAACGCATATTGCATGCTGCTGGGATCTCGGGAGCAAGACATTTCGCTCAGAACAGTTTACAGCGTACAAAGCAAATCGTCCCGATTGCCCAGAGGATCTGGTACCACAATTTCAACTCATTCGGGATGTAATGGATGGATTCGGCATCCCTAATATATCGGCTGAAGGATTCGAGGCAGATGACTGTATCGGAACCTTGTCGCGCTTATTCCGTGATGATATGCATGTCTATGTCCTGACAGGCGACCACGATATGCTGCAGCTCGTTCATGAACGGACGACTGTGGTCATCATGAAGAAGGGACATGGCAATTATGCAGTCTATTCTCCATTGTCACTCATGGAGGAGCGTCAGCTGACTCCAGAGCAGGTGGTTGATGTGAAGGGGCTTATGGGAGATACTGCGGACAACTATCCAGGCGTGAAAGGGATAGGTGAGAAAACAGCACATAAGCTGATCCAGCAATATCAGAGCATTGAGGGAATTTTGGAGAATTTGCCGGAGCTTGCGAAAGGTGTACGGACGAAGATTGAGTCCGACCTTGAGATGCTCCATTTGTCCCGACAGCTTGCACGCATCAACTGCGATGTGCCGGTAGAATGCCAGATGGATGTCTGTGTATTTACGCCAGAGCTCGAGTCCGTCAGTGCAATATTTGAGCGTCTAGAAATGAAAAGTATGATATCGTACGTCGGAATGTAACGAACATGGGCGGTAGAATGAAGGGGAGGAGCAGAAGCTCCTCCCTTTTTTGATCATTAGTGCTGTATGAAGTTGGGTTCGTGCATCCGAGTCATCAGCTTAATCGGTGAAATGCGCCTCACCTATGACCATGTACAGGAAGCCTCGAAGCTCTTCTCCCTCTTCCTCCGACAAACGATAAAAGGATTCTAAATAGCCTTCTTCCTTGAGATCGTCCTGTCCGAGAATGGCGGTCAGCCCGCTCTGCAAGTCGGTAACGAGCTTCTTGCCGTAAAAACGGCCTGTAGATGTAATTGCCAAATCAAAGCGCCGATAGCTGTGCCCTACAAAGGTGATGAAGCGTGTCGTTGTCGTCTCTGTGCTGTCCGATAGAAAATCAAGATCGTGATTGCTCATTGTTTATTAGCCTCCTTATCTGCTGCTCCAATAAGAATGATATTATTATATAGTAGCGTCCAACATTTAGAAATAGAAATACAGGAATTGACACTTGAGAAGAGCATGCTATAATGGTAATAAATTCATAACTAGGACGAGGAAGCACCTCATTGCGATGCGTATATACGCACCGTGATGAGGTGCTTTCTTTTTGTCCGAAAGAAGTGAATAGAAGGTCGCAAGCAATCGGAGATGTTGTTTCACATTATCAGGTCTATCGAATAGGGAGGGTATAGTTGATGCAAATTGTATGGATGGCCAGATTGGAGCGAATGGTGCTGGACGATGGGGAGATGGTGTCTCCGCGTAAGCGGAAGAGGGGAGTAGATTCTTCTCGTGATACCTCATATGGATTAGTTACGGCTGGAGTAGATGAGGGGAAGTGGATCTTACTCTGGGAACCAGATGGACAGCCTGCCGAAGTATGGTTCGAGGGGACGGTATGGGCCGAGATGCGGGCGGCTATGCGGCGTGGCATGGCACGCTTGCTGCACGCTGGGTACCGTCTGACTATTGGTTTTGTGCCGGAGGCCGATATACACGAGCGCAGAATGAAGGAACGCAATGAATGGGTTGCCTGCTATGCGGATCTATATGCCCGTTCTGAGGTATATGAACAGCTTGCGAAGTGGCGTAGGGAGACGGCGAGTAAGCTGCGCCGGGCCCCTTATTGGATTGCAACGAATCGTATGCTTCGTATGGTCAGTGCCTTGCTTCCGCACACCTTGGAAGAGCTGAAGCAGCTTCCTGGGTTCGGGGATGCGAAGCTGACATCGTATGGAGCCGATATCATTGCAATTGCGAAGCGATTCGAGAGGACGACGGCTTTCCCGCTGGATTGGATATCCTCCGTTGTATCCGAAGAGGAGTTCGCGAAGTGGGTCTATTCCGAATGGGAATCGAAGCAGAACCAAGAGCTCTCCAAGCTGACAGATCGCCGTGTATTGCTGGAAGGCTTGCAGCAGCAGTTGTCGATTGCGCAATTGATCGAGCTTCTTCAGGTAGATCGGCGTGAACTCATTATGCGCATTGAGGCGGTAGAACGTGAAGGCTATAATGTGTGCATGCTGGTTGAATCGGAGCTTCAATCTATGACGGAAGAGCAGCGGGCAACGATAGAGCTGGCATTCGATGAACTGGGCGATGAATACTTGAAGCCAATCTATGTGAAGGCATTTGGAGAATCGGCATTGGACGAATCCTATGCCGAGGTACAAGCGAACTATGAGCGGATTCGATTGCTGCGGCTTCTGCATCGAAGCAGAGCGAGAAGCGGCAGACTTGCACAGGCGGCTAGCTGACAAATGCCACATGATTCGAAGGGCGTATGCCGAGCTCGTTAATGAATTTTCAATGCTGAGTAGCAACACCCCGCTCCATATTCGAAGGTGGAGCGGGATGTTTTTTGATTTGCATACGGTTGAATCATTGATGAATATATCCTGTCTCTTTGCGTATGACAGGAGCAACTTCAGCAGCTAATAATTCGATAGCTGCTGCGACTTTCGAGTACGGGAGGCCGCCAATATCGATCTGGGCGATGAAGCGTTTATGTCCGAATAATTCGTGCTGGCGGAGAATCTTCTCGATGATTTGCTGCGGGCTTCCGACAAAGAGGCCTTGATCTGGGCCAACCAACTGCTCGAAGTCACCGAAGGTTATGTTGGAATCACGGCCGCTTCGTCGCATAAAGTGCTTGTAGTAATTCGCGTAGTAAGGATAGAATTCATCCATTGCTTGCTGCGATGTTTTGGCGATGTAACCGTGACTCGTTACGGCTATTTGGAGTTTTTCTTGGTCGTGGCCGGCCCTGCTTCCTGCCTCGCGATATACTTCTACCAACGGCTTGAACCTTGCAAATTCGCCCCCTAATATAGCCATCGCCATATTCGTCCCCAATCTACCAGCCCGAATCGCGCTCTCCTGCGTTCCCCCGACGCCGACCCAGATGGGCAGTGCTTGTTGCGCCGGCCGTGGCGCTATTTCGACATCGACAAGGGGCTTGCGGAGACTGCCATTCCAGGTAATGCGTTCTTTGGCGTTAAGTTGAAGCAGCAGGTCAATTTTCTCCGAGAACAATTTTTCATAATCTGCCTGATCGTAACCGAACAGAGGAAACGATTCGACAAATGCGCCACGGCCAGCGATAATTTCTGCACGTCCGTTCGATAGCAAATCGAGTGTCGCATAATCTTCGAACACAAGCACCGGATCTGAGCTGCCTAGCACCGTGGTGGCACTAGTCAATCGAATTTGCTTGGTGACTGAGGCGATCGCACCCAATACGACAGGTGTAGCCGATACAGCAAAATCTAATCGATGGTGTTCTCCAACACCGAACACATCGAGGCCGGCTTCGTCGGCTAGCTTGGCTGCGGCTACAATTTCCTCAAGACGCTGTTTGGGACTAATCGCGCGTCGAGTCAAAGGATCTTGAATAACGTCCCCGAACGTGTAGACTCCTATCTCGATTCCAGCTTGGCTTTTATTACGTTGAACATCACTCTTCTTCATCAATATTTCACCTCATATTGTTGGTTGGGAACATGATGTGAATTCTCTTCGCTGCAATTGAATTATGATGTTTATTAGGGGAGTTGAAAAGAAGGCACTATAAAGTGGTATAGTATCATTGAAGATACCATTGATGGGGGATGTTGGGTTTATGGGGACGGAAGGGAAATGTCCGGGAGCTTACTCGGCCATTGATGTCATTACGGGGAAATGGAAACCGCGTATTTTATATCGATTGGCTCAGTCCGATTCGGTTCGCTTTAATGAGCTAAGACGATTCATACCAGAAATCACTCAGAAAATGTTAACATCTCACTTGAGAGAGCTAGAAGAACATGACGTTGTAAGTCGTGTAATATACGCGGAAGTACCGCCACGAGTGGAGTATTCACTTACTGCATATGGGCGAAACATTATTCCGATCCTGCAATCGCTCCAGGATTGGGGAATGGCTCACTTGTCTCACTTGGAACAGGGTTCTGATCATTCGACAGGCGATCGTTCTCCAATAAAATAGTTTAGGCTAGTAATGCAAAGAAAATAAAGTGGGGGTGTTCAAGGTCATTATCAAATGACTTTCGAACACCCCCGCTGAATATTAAATCCAGTCTTTCTTGCGGAATAAGTAGAACATAAAGATACCAAGCGCAAGCATGAATCCGATCATATACAAGGAGCCGTACTCCCAGTCCATAATTGGAATATATCCGAAGTTCATGCCGTAGATCCCTGTTATTAAGGTTAGCGGCATGAATATAGTTGTAATGGCTGTGAACACTCTCATAATATCGTTTGCGCGATTCGCGATGCTAAGCTGATAAGATTCACGTAAGTTGCCCATGAGGTCGCGGAACGTTTCGAATGTCTCCGATACTTTGACGGCATTCTCGTAAATATCCTGGAAGTACTTCTGCAGGTCATCGCCGATCAATCGCAATTCCTTACGATAGAGGACAAGCAATACCTCTTTTTGAGGGCCAAGACCCTTCTTGAGCCACAGAATCTCACTTCGCAAGCTGATGATTTCATTGAGATGTTCTTTCTTCGTGCTCATAATGAGCTCTTCCTCAAGCTTGTCGATCTTCGCTTCAATTCGATCTCCTACTGTGAAGTAGTTGTCGACAACCAAGTCAATGAGCAGGTAGAGCATAAGGTCAGGGGTGCTCGCTTGCTGCTCCCACAATACAGGCTTCACCATACGCAGCTCGTTAATCTTCTGCTTCGTTACGGTAATAATGAAGTGTTTGCCGAGGAAAATGTTCAATGAGCGTAAAAAGATCTCTTCATCGTCAAAGCGAATGCTGTTGAACACGATAAAATAATGACCTTCATAAATTTCGATTTTGGGACGCTGCTCTTCTTCACTCATGCAGTCCTCAACTGCCAAATCATGCATGCTGAATAATGGCTGCAGAACGACCAAATCCTCAATGTCAGCATCGATCCAGTAGAAGCCATTCTCTGGCGGTGTTAATGCGACATTGATATCTTCCTCAGTCGTGAAGACGCCCTCGTTGACCAGACGGATTTTCATTGCACTCACTCCTTGGCGCTGTCGCCATTGCGACATGCGCATCGTCTAATGTTACAGACGACTCGACAAGGTTGGGCATGCGCAGTCCGTCGTTCGCGCACGTGATATAAGCCTAGGCACAATTAGTGAACTAGGTTCTCGCAGAGGCACGAATCCCGACATTGGACTGCGAACTTGCCGCTGCCTGTCGAATCGTAATATTCGGTTGTACGTACGTACTACGGAACGACCTCGGGTCGCCATCCATCCGAACTCACCTCAGCTTGAATAATTGTACGTGACTTTATACATCATGCGCCCAGTGAAGGAATGATTGTTGCCTTCATTGAAAAGTTAAGGCCTCGATGCACCTTGTTAAGTATAACGCTCGTACTTCAACCTTTCAAGACAAAATCCATTGGCGGAATTCGTCAATAATGCATCGTATGCGAAGGGGGTGGAATCGTGAATTTTTGTTGTGTTCACCTCTTGACGAACAGCTTCTCTTTGCCGTACATTATTACCAAGACCAAATCAAATGAATATTCATATAAGCAATCTTATCAAGAGTAGGTGGAGGGACAAGCCCGATGAAGCCCGGCAACCGGCAATGCGCACATATGAAGCGCGATGCACGGTGCTAATTCTTGCAGGAACGATGGAAGTCGTTACTGACAGATGAGAGAGGCTCATGAGCATGTACAACATGACCTTTCTCGTAGTCGAGGAAGGTCTTTTTGTATGTCTCCAAGCCATTTTATCCGTTTCAAGGCAGGCCAATTTACGGTTGCCGCAATGCTGATTTCATGTGACTAGCACCATCCAATAACCATTTTCGAGGGGGAGAGCGTCAATGCCGATTAAAATTCCGGATCATTTGCCGGCCAAAGAAATTTTGACTCAGGAGAATATCTTCGTCATGGACGAAACGAGAGCCTATCATCAAGATATTCGTCCGCTGCGAATCATCATTCTCAACTTGATGCCGACGAAAGAGACTACGGAAACCCAACTCCTGCGCTTAGTGGGCAACACGCCGCTGCAAGTTGAGGTGACGCTCCTTCATCCAGCAAGCCATACATCCAAAAATACGTCCGCACAGCACTTATCTTCGTTCTACAAAACATTTGAAGATATTGAAGGAGAGCAGTTTGATGGCATGATCATTACGGGTGCTCCTGTCGAACAGATGAAGTTTGAAGATGTAGACTATTGGGATGAGTTGTGCCGCATTATGGAATGGTCTAAGGAGAATGTAACTTCCACGTTCCATATTTGCTGGGCATCACAAGCGGGCCTCTATCATCACTATGGGGTACCGAAATATGCGTTGGATCAGAAAATTTTCGGTGTGTATGAGCATGTACTAGCTAAGGAAAATGTGAATCTGACACGCGGCTTCGACGAGATGTTTCTTGTACCGCAATCCCGTCATACGGAATTTCGGAGAGAGGATATCACGAAGATTGCCGAGTTAGAAATATTAGCGGAGTCAGAAGAAGCAGGAGTGTACTTGGTAGCGACACATGATGGGAAACAAATTTTCGTGACTGGTCATTCGGAATACGATTGCTGTACCCTGAAATGGGAATATGACCGCGATATTGCGAAAGGGATGGAGATGGACATTCCGAGAAATTATTTCCCGAATAACGATCCTTCCCGCAAGCCTTATTCTACTTGGCGTGCGCATGCCAGCCTTCTCTTCTCAAATTGGCTGAACTACTACGTATATCAAGAAACACCTTACGAATTGGGCAAGGCCGTACCGCGCAAGGAAGGGGCTCATCAATTATGATCGAACGTAACGAAGAGAACTACCGCATCGAAAGTCGACTAGCTCAAATTGGATCGGTTCATGAACCAAAAACAGGAGCTATTAATTATCCGATTTACCAAGCAACTGCATTCAGGCATCCGAAGCTTGGGCAGAGCACGGGGTTTGATTACATTCGGACGAAGAGCCCGACTCGTACTGTTCTAGAGGAAGCAGCAGCTACGTTAGAATGTGGGGATGCTGGATTTGCCTGTAGTTCTGGCATGGCGGCATTACAGACATTGTTCGCGATGTTCGGGCAAGGCGATCATCTGATTGTTTCCCTCGATCTGTACGGCGGTACTTATCGTCTGTTGGAGCGGATTATGTCTCGTTTCGGTGTGAAGGCCTCTTATGTAGATACAAATGATTTTGATGCGCTTGAGTCTGTAAGAACACCGCAGACGAAGGCCGTCTTCATAGAGACGCCTACGAACCCCTTGATGATGATTACGGATATCGAGAAGGTAGCAGCGTGGGCGAAGGTTCATGGAATTCTCACCATCGTTGACAATACGCTGCTGACGCCATTTTTCCAGCGCCCGATCGAACTTGGGGCAGATATGGTAGTACACAGTGCAACGAAGTACTTGGGCGGACATAATGATGTGCTTGCTGGTCTGATCGTAACGAAAGGGAAGCAGTTGTCGGAAGAAATCGCCTTCCTGCATAATTCGATCGGGGCTGTCCTGAGCCCGACTGACTCCTATCAATTGATGCGCGGCATGAAGACACTTGCCCTTCGTATGGAGCGGCATCAGTACAACGCAACCCGCATTGCCGAGTGGTTGTTAGAACATCCTGCCATCGACAATGTGTATTATCCTGCACTCGAGCAGCATCCGGGATATGAGATCCAACAGCGTCAATCGTCGGGCAACACAGGCATCTTCTCCTTCCGCTTGAGGAATGCAGCTTATGTAGAGCCGATCCTGCGCCACCTGAAACTAATCGCCTTCGCGGAGAGCTTGGGTGGGGTAGAGTCGCTGATGACTTATCCGGCGATCCAGACCCATGCGGATATTCCGCAGGAGATTCGGGATCGGATTGGTGTTGACGATCGCTTGCTAAGATTCTCGGTTGGAATTGAACATGTTGATGACCTAATCGCTGACTTGGAGCAAGCTATAGAAGCGGCTAGAGTAGAAGTGGAGGGATAACGCAGATGAATCAAGCATCAGACGGTCAACCAATTAAGCAATCACGCCGGTTTGCGACGAAGCTGATCCATTTTGGCGGTGAGATCGATGCCGGTACGGGAGCTTCCAGTGTCCCGATATACCAAGCTACGACATTCCATCATGAGGACATTTACAATCCGCCTCAGTACGATTACTCTCGCTCTGGCAATCCAACACGTGAGGCATTGGAACAATATATTGCACTGCTCGAGGGCGGGACAAATGGATTTGCCTTCGCATCAGGGATGGCAGCGATCTCTTCGACATTCTTGCTGTTATCGGCAGGAGATCATGTTATCGTAACGGAAGATGTGTATGGTGGAACGTACCGTCTCTTGACCTCCATTTTAAACCGGTTGAACATTGAGTCCACCTTGGTGGATATGACCGACATTGAGCAGGTGAAGGCTGCGCTTCGTCCCAATACGAAGGCTGTCTATATGGAGACACCGTCCAATCCGACGCTCAAAATTACGGATATTGCAGAAGTGGCTGCATGGGCCAAGGAAAAGGGTTTGCTCACCATGCTGGATAATACGTTCATGACCCCTTATCATCAGCGTCCGATTGAGCTTGGTGTTGATCTAGTCTTACATAGTGCAACCAAGTTCTTGGGCGGACACAGTGATGTGCTCGCAGGTCTAGCAGTAACAGCCAATGAGAGTCTTGGCCGCCGTGTGAAGCAATTGCAGAATGGCCTTGGCACTGTGCTTGGGGTTCAGGACAGCTGGCTGCTGATGCGCGGCATGAAGACATTGGAAGCTCGGATGAATCAGAGTGAGCAGAGCGCCCGCCGCCTTGCTCAGTGGCTGAGTGAACGATCGGACATTTCCGCCGTCTATTACCCTGGTCTAGCCGATCATCCTCGCCGTGAGGTTCATGAGAAGCAATCGCTTGGATACGGCGCAGTGGTATCTTTCGATGTGGGTTCTGGTGAACGGGCGAAGCAAGTGCTGAACAAAGTGACAATCCCGCTTGTGGCAGTCAGCCTTGGCGCTGTTGAGAGCATCTTGTCTTATCCTGCCATGATGTCTCACGCAGCAATGCCGCATGAAGTTCGTCTGCAGCGTGGAATTACGGATGGATTGCTCCGCTTCTCTGTTGGGCTTGAACATGTCGAGGATTTGATTGCGGATTTGGATCAGGCGTTATCCAAATAACCGATTCTATCCAGCACCCTTCCCTTGGGAGGGTGCTGTTTTTATGGGCGATGTATGTTACGATTATTTAGTGAAGCTGCTTCTTGAGCGATACAATGCACAACATAGATAATGAAGCGGCATGTGCAATAATCCGTACAATTTAACCCCGCCTTAAGCGGGGTCTACTTCGCTTTATATACGAGAGTGTAAGGCAACATATGAGAGGGGAAGTGAC
Organism: Paenibacillus sp. E194; assembly: GCF_000935845.1. Classification (NCBI taxonomy): domain Bacteria; kingdom Bacillati; phylum Bacillota; class Bacilli; order Caryophanales; family Paenibacillaceae; genus Paenibacillus; species Paenibacillus sp. E194. The sequence continues at coordinate 28,623 of NZ_JMDX01000003.1, read as the reverse complement.
TGTGACGATGTCACCGATAGACCGCATTTTGGACAAAGCGCTTCGTGGTGAACGATTGAATACAGACGATTGCGTGACCTTGTTCGAATCTGATCAGATCGAGAAAATGGGGGCAGCTGCCAACCAAATTATGAAGAAATGGCATCCAGATCCGATTGCTACATTTGTAATTGGGCGCAATGTCAACTATACAAATATTTGTGATACGTACTGCAGATTCTGTGCCTTCTACCGTGCTCCGGGTTCTAAGGAAGGTTATGTGCTTCCTGATGAAGTCATCTTCCAGAAGATTCAGGAAACGATCGATGTAGACGGAACTGAGATTCTGATGCAGGGCGGAACAAACCCAGAGCTTCCATTCAGCTATTATACGAATCTGCTTCGCGAAATTAAGAAGCGGTTCCCAAGTATTACAATGCACTCCTTCTCTCCTGCAGAGATTATGAAGATGAAGGAAGTCTCGAATGGACTATCTCTAGAAGAGGTAATCCGTCAAATTCATGAAGCGGGTCTTGACTCGCTGCCGGGCGGCGGAGCCGAAATTTTGGACGACCGTACTCGCCGGAAGATCAGCCGCTTGAAGGGTTCATGGCGTGATTGGATGGACGTCATGCAAACTGCCCATAAGGTCGGCATGAATACAACGGGCACGATGGTTATCGGCTTCGGCGAACTGCTCGAAGAGCGCGCACTGCACTTGGAGCGTATTCGTACAGCACAAGATGAATGCATGCAGAACGGCCATCCTTCCAAGGGTTTCCTTGCGTTCATTCCATGGACATTCCAACCGGACAACACGAACATGAAGGCAGAGCGCGTATCGCCTGAAGAGTATTTGAAGACACTCGCGATCAGCCGCTTGTTCCTAGATAATATTCCGAACTTCCAAGCATCATGGGTAACGATGGGGCCGGAAATTGGCAAGAAGACGCTCAGCTTCGGCTGCAATGACTTCGGCAGTACGATGATTGAGGAGAATGTCGTATCGGCTGCTGGTGCTACACATAAAGTAAACATCGGAAGCACGCTGCAGCTTATCCGCGAAGCGGGCAAGATTCCTGCACAGCGTGATACGAAGTATAATATTTTGCGTGTGTTTGATGATGAACATGCCACGGTTGCCAAAGATTTTGTTATGCAAAATTAAGCGTTAATTGAAAATGAAACAGTACACCTGCTGGACTTTCCGTTGGAAAGCCAGCAGGTGTTTTTTATTTTTGGCAATTATGCCAGAAGGAATGCAATCGTCCTCTGTTTTCCAGATTCGTCTTCGTATATCTCCATTCATGACCCCATATACTTAAGAAGGAACAGAAAGGAGTGGGCTCATGGAGTTGTTCACGATCTCGTTGCCGCTGCGATCCGAATATGACGCAGTAACGCTGACTGATTTGCTGCAGCAGGAGCTGAGCGATTTACATAAACAGCCGAATGGCGTGGAATTCCAACAATGGTCTGAAGGGCAGACGGCTTGGATTACATGCCGGGGCATCTTGCCAGGTTTTCAACTGTCTACACAAGGACAAGATGTATGGAACAGAGCGGCCAAGGCAGTTGCTGAATTTATTCTATCCCAAAAAGAAAGGCTGCTTCTTGCTTCCTTAATTGCAAAGGATTCGAAATACAGTGAAGAGGAACGCCGTAGAATTGAGGAATACTGCCAGCAGCTGCTCAACGGTGGAGATGAAACCGGTTCTAGTGAGTCCAGACGCAGACGCAAGGGGAAACTTACACGTGCACTGCGGCGATATTTAGAAGATCATACTGCCCTTAATGTTGAAGGGTTCATTCAGTTCCGCTTGCGGCACTATTTAACAGAGCTTCGTGAAGTGGTTGACTATGCGATTGATGAATATGTACTTGAACGGCAGTATCAAGAATTCATTGGTCTATTGAAATACTTCGTGTTCATTCAGGAGACGAAGATCCCGCTTGCGCACTTAATGCATAAGGGCGGTCATGAATTTACGCTCCTGGATGAGGATCTTCAGCCGCTTGAGCCGAAGCATGTGATGAATGGCATGGTTGTGGAGATGATTGATTATGATATGGAGATGGAGGATATGATTGTGAGTACACTCATCAATGTATCCCCGCAAAATATTATCATCCATACACGCGAACCAGAATCTCAGGTGATTAAGACGATTCAGCAAATCTTCGAATCGAGGGTGCATGTATGTGTGTTGTGTAGTTCCTGTCATGCTGTGCTTGGTGGAGATGGCTGGCCTCACGAGACTCTTGTACATAACAATGTGCAGGACGGTTCGATGCTGCGGCCATAGCATTTCATGATTCGGGAATCGGAGCTTGACCACCCTGCGAAGATCGCATATAATATGCGGTATTGAGTAATCAATAGCATACGATATGCGATGACAAAGACATGAATAACGGACGGAACCGTTCAGAGAGAGGGATCGAGGCTGCAAATCCCTTCGGCAACGCTGTTTATTTACCACTTTAGAGCTTTGGATGGGAACAACGAGCTTATCTCGGTTAGTATCATCCAACGAATCATTCCCGTTACCGAATGCTCAAGGACTGATCTGAGGAAAGCGTGCGACAGAGCATTGCGGCATATGATGCTGTAATTGTAATGGCTAAGCATCATCAGCAGTTGAATGAGGGTGGAACCACGGGTTACTAATTGTCTATAACACTCGTCCCTTTACAGGGCGGGTGTTTTTTATTTTTTCAGACAAGTTCAATAGGCTGTGTTATGTACGGTGAAGATGGGAAGAGCGTGTATTTGTTCGTTTCCTAGCCGGCATAAAGAAGATTGACAGCAGATTGAATGATGCCATATTAACTGGGAGGAATCGCAAATGTCTAACGTAAAAGTAACATTTCCAGACGGTGCTGTTCGTGAATATGAGCAAGGCACTACTATCGAAGATGTAGCGGGCTCGATTAGCAGTGGATTGAAGAAGGCTGCACTAGCGGGGAAACTGGATGGCAAGGTCGTTGATCTGTATACGCCAATTCAGCAAGATGCAAAGATTGAAATTGTAACTGCAGATTCAGAAGACGGGCTTGAAGTGCTTCGCCACAGTTCAGCCCACTTGACAGCGCAAGCAATCAAGCGCTTGTACAAGGACGCGAATGTGAAGCTTGGTATTGGTCCCGTTATCGAAGATGGCTACTACTATGATATTGACCTTGATATCTCCTTGACGCCTGAGGATCTGCCGAAGATCGAGAAGGAAATGCAGCGTATCGTGAACGAGAACCTGCCAATTCAACGCCGTGAAGTATCTCGTGAAGAAGCTCTACGCATCTTCACAGAAATCGGTGATGAGTTGAAGCTGGAGCTTATCCGCGATTTGCCTGAAGATTCTGTGATTACTATCTATGACCAAGGTGAATTTTTCGACTTATGCCGTGGACCTCACGTCCCATCTACAGGCAAGTTGAAGGTATTCAAGCTTCTGAACTTGGCGGGGGCTTACTGGCGCGGCAACTCGGACAACAAGATGCTGCAGCGCATTTATGGTACAGCCTTTGCAAAGAAAGCACAGCTTGATGAGTACTTGCACTTCTTGGAAGAAGCGAAGAAGCGCGATCACCGTAAATTAGGTAAAGAGCTGAAGATCTTCTCCTTCTCCCAAAAAGTTGGACAAGGCTTGCCGCTTTGGCTGCCAAATGGTGCGACACTGCGTCGTACGATGGAGCGTTACATCGTGGATATCGAAGAGCGCTTGGGATACAGCCACGTGTACACACCGGTGCTTGCGAATGTGGAATTGTACAAGACATCCGGCCACTGGGAGCACTACCAAGAGGATATGTTCCCAACTATGGTCATGGACAATGAAGAGCTTGTTCTGCGTCCAATGAACTGCCCGCACCATATGATGGTGTACAAGTCTGACATGCGCAGCTATCGTGAATTGCCAATTCGTATCGCCGAGTTGGGAACGATGCACCGTTATGAAATGTCCGGGGCGCTCACTGGTTTGCACCGTGTTCGTGCTATGACATTGAACGATGCGCATATTTTCTGCCGTCCGGATCAAATCAAGGAAGAGTTCGCACGTGTTATTAATTTGATTCGTCGCGTATATGACGACTTCGGAATTAAGGATTACCGCTTCCGCTTGTCTTATCGCGATCCGCAGGATACAGAGAAGTACTTCCCAGACGATCATATGTGGGAAATGTCTCAACGCATGCTGCGTGAGGTTGTTGAAGAATTGGGTCTTCCATTCTACGAAGCAGAAGGCGAAGCTGCATTCTACGGACCGAAGCTGGATGTGCAAATTAAAACAGCGCTTGGCAAGGAAGAGACACTGTCGACTGCACAGCTGGACTTCTTGCTTCCTGAACGCTTCGAGCTGGAATATGTCGGCGATGACGGACAGAAGCATCGTCCTGTCGTTATTCACCGTGGTATCATCAGTACGATGGAGCGCATGACTGCATTCTTGCTGGAGAACTTCGCAGGGGCGCTTCCGCTCTGGCTCTCTCCGGTTCAAGCGAAGGTAATTCCGGTATCGCCGAACTATGAAGAGTATGCGAAGGAAGTAACGGAATCTCTGCGTGATGCAGGTATCCGTGCTGAAGCAGATGTGCGCAACGAGAAGCTTGGCTACAAGATTCGCGAGGCACAGCTGGAGAAAACACCATACATGCTCGTCGTTGGTGAGAATGAGAAGAACAATGGTGCTGTATCCGTGCGTAAGCGTGGAGAAGGCGACCTTGGCATGAAGCCGGTAGCAGAAGTGGTTGCACTGCTGCAAGAGGAAATCCGTACACGCTATATTGCGCAGGCTGCTCCACAAGAAGATTCACAGAAATAAAGGGCGAGCTAAGTAGCACCCTTGTCATAGAGAAGCTCTCGTCTTAGACGGGGGCTTCTTTTTTTGATTCGCGGCATTCATTAATAAAGTTCCTTAAAATCTTACGTGACAATATTGTAAGCTCCGCATAAGGTTAATCGCACGATATCATTTGTATCTTGCTCTATAATTGAATATATCATCATGAGATGAAACACAAACGGAAAGAAGTGATTGGACGAATGAAACTTACAGGAAGACAATTGCTACATACAACAATAGCATGTGCAATGGCTTTTACCCTTCTTGCTGCTCCGCTAGCATCTGGAGGCACAGCTTATGCACAGGAGGCTGTGGCGGATCAAGTCAAGACGATTAGCACAGCAGGAATGCAGTCTCAACAACAAGCAACTTCACATATCCAATACAATATCCAAGCGAAGCTGAATACGGATGACATGACCATTACAGGTAAGCAGACCGTGAAATACCGCAATACGTCTAAGGACAAGCTGAATGATGTTGTATTCCGTCTGTTCGCAGATGCCAATCGTTCGAAGGATACGCAATCGAGCATGTTCGTGCGAGCAAATGGGGAGATTGCAAAGGAATACCCAGATAAGAAACCAGAGGATTTCCTTGGCGGTATTGATATCATTCGTGTAAAGGATGCTTCGACCGGTGCGATCCTAGCTACCACAAATGAGAAGCAGGCGCTTACGGTTCAGTTGGCAAAAGCGTTGGGCAAGGATGAAGAAGTAACGTTAGAGCTTGAATATAAAACGAAAATTCCATTTGGTTCACAGCGCTTGTCCTACTATAAGGACATCATTAATGGGGCGCATTGGTTCCCGGTTATGTCTGTGTACGATGAAGCAGCACATAAGTGGAATAAGACCCCATATAGTAAGACATTCGAAACGGATTACTATGAGGTTGCCGACTATACGGTTGCAATGGATGTTCCAGACAAGCTGCAAATCGCGATGCCTGGACAAATGTCGGAGAAGTCTGGGGAAGCTGGCCGCAAAATCGTAACGACGAAATCGGACAAGACGCGCGAGCTCGTGTTCTTCTCCAGTGAGAAGTTCCATAAAGCCAGCAAAACCAAGAATGGTTTAACGATTGAATATGTATATTACAACGACAACAATGACCCAGCGAAGACGGCAGTTATCAATAAATATATTGATGAGGCATTTAAAGTAATTGAATTTTTTGGCGATAAATTCGGCAAGTACGAATACCCAGATTTCCGGATCGTAGAATCCCATGTAGAAGGGGTTGCCGTTGAGTTTGCACGCCTTATCCAAATGGGGCGGGTAAGTCCAAATGCTGTTCCTGAAAAGGATTCTGTCTTTGTCCATGAGATTGCGCATCAGTGGTTCCATTCCATCATCGGCAACGATTCTGAAACCGAGTCGTTCTTGGATGAAGGGTTTGCTGATTTTTCCAAGGTGTATTACTATGATGCCCAGGGCGACAAAATGAATGGATTTGATAGTGCCCGCATCGATACATTCACTTTGGATCGGGCAATCAATTCTCCGAATGATCAGGCTGGGGATTCTCCTGATGCGCTGTACTACAAAAAAGGTCGTCTTGCGATCTATGAATTGTACCGTACTGTTGGTCAAGCGAAGTTCGATGCTTTTATGAAAGAATATTTCAATCGCTATGCATACCGCAACGCAACCGTAGCGGGACTGCTCCAAACGATTGAGGATCAGTTTGGCAAGACTGTGCGCGATCGAATGGATGATAACTTAAACAAGCCTAATTTTGAATTCAAGCCGGAATACCAGATGACGGAAGCTGAAATGGCGGAGTATATGCGATTGTCGCTTGTGGGAATATATGATGGGATCGATCAGTCCTATCCTAAGTTGCCGAAAGAGACAATGTACAAGGTGCTTAACAAGGCGATGCATGGAGAACCGCTAGCGATCATATACAGCAGTCCTGTAAACGCAGAAGCGAAAAAGCAGCAAGAGCAATTTTTCGAGAATATTTCCAATGTGTTGAACATGGGCGGCGTTAAGCCTGTGATCTTGAGTGAGAAGCAGGCTGTAAAAAAACAGTTGGAGACTTCTCTGGCAAAGAGCAATGTTATTGTAATCGGCAATCCGAAGTCCAATTCATTTATTCAAGCATTGAAGCCGGCGATTATTGCGAAATCGGAACAAGCGGGCTTCCCTTGGAAGGAAGTAATGAACACAAAAGGGCTGCTGGGTGGCTACGGAATTATGCATCCGTACAATAAGGATCGTCTAGTGGTGCATTATTTCTGGACAGATGATCATATGACGCAGAAGTCAGCGGAGCAGTTGTTGGCGGGAATCGGCATGCAGAGCTTATCGGTTACGAGTAATTTCCAACAGTATATTGTGAAAAAGGCCGACGGTTCTATTTATAAAGAAAAGCATGTTGAAAATCCGATTGCCAAGTTTTTTGAACAAGCCGAGTAATCAACAGTAAGAAATAGCGATATTGGATTAATCAATCCAAGACAAATGAAGCAAGAATGTAAGACTTGGGCTGCAGAATAAATCTGCAGTCTTTTTTATTTATCACTATCTTCATGAATACATTGTGTTAGGTTATATCACATACAATTTGTATAACTTAAAGCATTTCATGGATTTTATAACATAACCCATTGATTTGCACAATTTACCTTTATATAATTCCTCTAACAACAAGATTTTGTGTAATAAAATCTAACATATAAATAGCGAGGAGTGTAAATGAGGATGAACAGAGACAAGAGCCTCAATCGGAGTAGGAGCAGATGTCTTGCTTCGGGGACTGGTGTGCTTGGTGCTGGATTTGCATGTTTTAGCCTATTTCCGGATGCTGTCAGTGCCGCGGGGGAGGCTTCTGTGCAATCACTGGAATCTGGTCTGAACGCACTGTGGGTAATGCTGTCGGCTATACTGGTGCTGCTTATGCAAGCGGGATTCATCCTGCTGGAAGCAGGGTCTGCACGAATGAAGAACGCAAGTCATATTGCCGCAAAAACGGTCATTACGGTTGGGCTTGGCTCCCTTGTATTTTGGGCAGTCGGCTATGGCTTGATTTTTGGTACGAATGGCAATGCGTTTATTGGTTGGGGTGATTTCTTCTTTACTCCAGCTTCCACTACAGGGTTACCACTTTCCGTATTTTTTACCTTCCAATTAGCCTTTGCTGCTGTGTCACTCTCGATCGTGTGGGGTGGTTTTGCCGAGCGCGCGCGATTGTCCGCTTACATTTGGTTTACGATTCTGTTTATGGCATTGATTTACCCAGTGGTTGCTCACTGGATATGGGGAGGTGGCTGGCTAGCGATGCATGGCAAGCAGGATTTTGCTGGTTCTACGGTTGTGCATTTAACAGGGGCTATGGCTGCGCTGGCAGCGACATTGCTTTTGAAGCCGCGCATGAATAAATACGATCCAGACGGTTCGTCAAAGAAAATAAAAGGTCATAACCAAGTATATATAACGCTCGGTGTACTTCTGCTGTGGGTGGGTTGGTTCGGTTTTAATGCAGGAAGTACGTTGTCGGTCGGAGATGGATTTTTTGGGTATGTCGCCATGAACACACAGCTTGGAGCTGCAGCGGGGGCTGTTGCGGCGCTTGCGATTAGTTGGCTGCGCAGCGGCAAGGCACATGTGCCTACCCTCTTGAATGGAATGCTGGCGGGCTTGGTTGCGATCACAGCTTCGTGTGCATTCGTGGAGCCTTGGGCGGCCATCATAATTGGTTTGGCGGCTGGTATTCTAGTGTACTACAGCGCGCTCTGGTTCGATCATCTGCGAGTTGATGACCCAGTCTCAGCCTTGTCGGTACATGGGGTGGCAGGGGTATGGGGCACGCTGTCCAATGGGATATTCGCCACTTCAGCATTGGCGGAGAAGGTTGGTGTAGGCCAAGGAGGCTGGCTGGATACAGGCAGTCTGCATCAGTTATGGGTGCAAGCCTATGGGATTCTAGCGGCGGGCGGATTTGCATTTGTCTCTTCTTACGTGCTGTTGTATGCAGGGAAACGGTTGTTTGGCTTGCGTGTCAATGCGGAGCAAGAGCGTATCGGCTTGGATTTAAGTGAACATGGCGAGTATGGCTATCCAGAACATTTCGAACATGTTGATCAAGACATGCAAGAATCGCTCAGAACGGAGTCAGATGAGGAAAGCGTGAAGCAGTATTCCGAAGGAGTAAGACGAAAAAATCTCTTGATCTAAAGGGGAGTGATTGCGAATAAAACTCTGTTGAAGTGGTGAGAAAACCTAAAGAATCTCCCCTGAAGGGGGCTATCCTTACGGCAGGTGCTGCCCGCAAAAAAACAGCGACCAGGCTCATTTTGAAAACCCGGTCGCTAATCCTGCTGTGTTCATCGTTCTTTCTGTCTCTATTTCATTGCTTTTTCAGCTTTGGAGGCATTATTGCGCAAATGTAGATATACCGTGTGTTTGGTGATTTTCAGCGCGTTTGACACAAGGGTGACCGCATCTCTCAGGTTGAATACGCCCCGTTCATGCAGCAGTCCGATAATATGCTTGTTCCGGTTCGCATAAGAGATGTCCGGAGAAGAATCAACCTCTTCAATCGTTCGTTCAATCGTTTCTTGAATCATATCCTCCACGGATGAAGCAAAATGCTCGGACTGCCCCTTTGCTTCCATATCCGGTTGCGGCAGGAAGGTTTGCAGCACATCGGCAAAAGATTCGTCAATATTCATGTTGATGCAAAGCAGTCCGATAATCTTGCCGCTATCACCCCGAATCGCGATCGTGCTGGACTTCATCTGACGATTATTCTTGCTTCTCGTAAAATAGCTGAGCGACTGCTTCCCATTGGATTGTTCAATTTCTTGCAGCATTTGCAAAGCAATATTGGTGATAGGCGCTCCCAGTTCCCTGCCTGTATGATGCCCATTTGCGATTTTGACAACCGAATGCTGATAATCTTCCAAACTATGAAGAACAATTTCCGAAGCAGGCCCCAAATAGTTGGCTAATCCCTCTACTACTGCATCGTAAGATTCCAAAATTAAATGATCTTGCTCTGTAAATCTTGTATTCATTGCATCAAGTCCTTCCCTAGACAACCCGAATTTGACCAGAAGATTTCTTTGTCATTCGAGAAATATTATATTGCTTGATACAACACAATAATGACGCTCTGGACAATCAAAAATAGTTGATGAAATAAATTCAAGTTGATTATATCAACAATTAGTAATGATAAATTACTATTATCATAACGCGAACTTCAACCGCAATCAATCCCCGATTCATTGGACTTTCCAAAATCATCCGTTCGGAATTCGATATTAGTTATACCTAATTTTACGATCTTTAAATAGGGAGACGTGCCTCATTATAAGCTAATATAGCGTCTTCCTTTTCCATTCAGTTTCCGTATTCCTCGAATCAGTATCCATGGAAAACGGCTTAATAAAGGTAAATTGCGGCAATTTCCGAAAATATGTATAAAAGAATTGTGTAAATAAAGAAAAGTTGATACAATCAAATTGAAGTTAATAAACTCAATTATTTTTGAGTTTATTAACTAATAATCATTCATTTAGAATGTATTTCAATCAATCTTGTCGCAGTATAAATGTACTTTTAATGTTTTGTAAGCGGTTACCACACTTTGTACCCATGAAGGAGGAGCGTTACGTATGGACATCGTAATCGGTACAGCCCTACTATTGCTTGTATTGTCCCTTTTCTCCCTTTTCAGCTTCAAAGCACCTAACGGCATGAAGGCAATGGGAGCCCTAGCAAATGCGGCAGTTGCCAGTTTTTTGGTAGAAGCATTTCAAAGTTATGTAGGTGGCGATTTGTTCGGCTTCAGTCTTGCCAAGGAGGTTGGGCTCGCTTCCGGAAGTATGGGCGGTGTGGCCGCAGCTGCATTGGTAGCGCTTGCAATGGGCGTTTCCCCCGTCTATGCTCTGCTGCTGGGGGCAGCTTGTGCGGGAACAGGATTGCTGCCTGGCTTCATTGCCGGTTATCTCGTATCGTTCCTTGTCAAACTGATTGAAAAGAAAGTCCCGGATGGACTTGATCTCATCGTCTGCATCATCGTTGCTGCACCGCTCGTTAGATTTGTAGCAAACATAGCAACACCAGTAGTCAATGCGACATTGCTTAATATTGGCGGCATCATCACAACGGCAGCTAATGATAATCCAATCGTGATGGGTATCGTGCTTGGTGGAGTCATAACCGTCGTGGCAACCGCACCGCTCAGCTCGATGGCGCTTACTGCCATGCTGGGACTTACGGGCTTGCCGATGGCCATCGGAGCCTTGTCCGTCATGGGATCATCCTTTATGAACTTCGTCTTTTTCCATCGAATGAAGTTCGGTGACCGCAAAGACACGATTGCGGTGGCGATTGAACCATTAACGCAAGCAGACATCATATCAGCCAATCCGATTCCGGTATATGTAACCAACTTTCTGGGAGGAGCGATGGCTGGGGTCGTCGTGGCTTTGTTCAATCTAACGAATAATGCGACAGGTACCGCAACCCCAATTGCAGGACTCATGGTCATGTACGGCTTCAACGATGCGCTTACGGTAACAATTGCGGCAGCCCTATGCGCCCTTTGCGGCATCACGGCAGGTTTAATCGGCTCACGGATTTTCAAGAACTATAAGATCCGCACAGTCGCTGAGATTCGCGGAACCGCGCCTGCTCCTAAGCCTACAGCCGCAGTGGGCACTGAAGTGGCGTAGACCAGAACAAGATATAACGAAAGTTAGTATTAGTAGCATCAATCTTTCATCAATTCTGTGTAAGAGGGGGATTATTATGCCGTTCACATCTGTATTTGATATTATCGGCCCTATTATGATCGGTCCATCCAGCTCGCATACGGCAGGAGCCAACCGAATTGGACGCGCAGCCCGCAATCTGTTCGGACGGCTACCAGAATCCGTCACGGTTACCTTATACGGTTCATTTGCGAAAACGTACAAAGGCCATGGGACTGATATGGCAATTGTAAGCGGAATCCTGGATTTTGACACGTCAGATGAGCGTATCCCGAATGCCCTCAGCATCGCAGAAGAGCAGGGCGTCCACATTACTTTCGTGACATCAGAGGAGGAGAGTGAGCATCCGAATACGGCACGCCTTACGTTGCGGGACAAGCGCGGTGCGATCGAAGTCGTCGGCGTGTCAATCGGTGGAGGCAGCATGGAAATCCGCGAAGTCAAACAATTGGATCCGAACCCAATCGGCAGAATCCCGGCCATGCTCGTCCTGCATGAGGACAAGCATGGTGCCGTGGCGAATGTAACCTCGCTGCTTGCACAGCATCATATTAATATCGGATATATGGAAGTGTCCCGTTCAGGTAAAGGCGAGAGCGCCTTGATGGCCATCGAGCTTGACCAAGCGGTTGATGTGACTGTAATCAATCGCATGCATGCGCTCCCTCATATTAAAGAAGTATGGCAAGTGCAAACCTACCAGCGTACAAGCGCGGAAGGAGGACAATCATGTTCCATAGCGTAGCCGAGCTTGTCCGGTTGGCCGAAGAAAAGCAGTGTAAAATATCCCGCGTCATGCTGGAGAGAGAAGTAGCGCTTCGGCAGCAGACGGAAGAAGAAATCATGCAGGCAATGGATGCCAATCTAACCGTGATGGAGCAGGCCATCGAAAAAGGCCTAAAAGGAGTCCAGTCTCTCTCGGGCTTAACCGTAGGGGATGCCCTCCTCCTCCATCAATATATTGCCAGCGGCAATGCCTTAGCTGGATCTCTCGTACTTGACGCAGTCAGCAAGGCCATTGCAACCAACGAAGTAAATGCGGCCATGGGCATTATCTGCGCCAATCCGACCGCAGGTTCGGCAGGTGTTGTTCCAGGTGTTTTGTTCGCCGTCAAGGAGAAGCTGAAACCTACGCGGGAGCAAATGCTCGAATTCCTATTTACGGCAGGCGCCTTTGGGTTCGTTATCGCAAACAATGCTTTCATCGCGGGCGCGGCCGGCGGCTGCCAAGCGGAGGTTGGATCCGCAACGGGAATGGCTGCTGCGGCAGTCGTGGAAATGGCAGGCGGAACGCCGCAGCAATCAGCAGAAGCGATGGCGATTGCACTCAAGAATATGCTGGGATTAGTATGCGACCCGGTAGCAGGACTTGACGAAGTCCCTTGTGTGAAGCGGAACGGAGTCGGTGCTTCGTCGGCAGTCGTAGCCGCGGATATGGCTTTAGCCGGCATCAAGAGCAGAATACCGGCCGATGAGGTGATTATGGCCATGTATGAAGTTGGACGTTCCATGCCAAGCTCCTTCCGCGAAACTGCCGAAGGCGGTCTGGCCAACACGCCGACAGGCCGCAAGCTGGAACAGCTCGTGCTGGGCCAATAACCGAACGCCAAAGTTCCCCTGGAAGCTTGTTTGGCTTATATGCCATGAGATGGAGTTCAACGTTACGTTCATGTAAGGCAAAGGCAGGCAATCGCCTGCCTTTTTTCTGTCATCGCTTTTTAGTTCAGTTCCCTATCTTTGCATATCGATTAAGATTGCCCCCAACTTTCATTCAGAATTTGTTCAGTGCCATTGATTAGGATAGGAAGGAAGTCGTTCGTGTGGGTAGAATTTCCAAACGTACGGCTCAAATTTATTTACGGAAAGGAGAGGGAACGATTTGAGGAGGACACTAAGAAGGGCGCAGGCGTCTATATGGGCGCTGCTGCTCATCTTGAACATAGTGCTCCTGCCTGTTACGGCGCATGCGAACGCAGATGGTAACGACTCACAAGGAATTCAATTGCGATTAAGCAGCAGTAAGGACACTGTGCTCACAGGAGCAACCTTTACCTACACAATTGATTACAGTCTATCCAGCACGACAGAGGACTATTCCGATGCGGAAATTGTGCTTCCCTTGCCTGAGGGCATCGTATTCGAGGAAGTGCAGGGATCTGAACATGTCGTAAGCAAACATGAGAATGTGGGCGGCGTGGATAAGGTGACGTTTACATTCAAAAATCCTACCCCATCCGGCGCGACGGGAAAACTGCAGGTGAAGGCACATTTCCCTAACCACACAACGCCTGACGGGACTGCCGGAACGGCAACGGCAACATTCATCCACCATTCCGGAAGCTTGCAGGTTGAATCGAACCCTGTAACAGTTACAGGGAAGGCATCTGCGGACTGGATACTTACGAAGGAGCGAATCGTACCTGTTGAAGGTGTGAAGCCGCAGCCAGGAACAGAAGTCGTCTACGAAATTATGCTGAAGGATAACAAGAATCCGGCAGACAAAGACGGCAATCTTAACATTGACCATGTAGTGATTACCGACGTTCTGCCGCCTGAAGCCGAATTCTCCAAGGCGGCCCCCGCGCCTGATTCCATACAGGGTCAGACCCTGACATGGAAGATTGATGCGAAGGAACTCAATAAGGAGAAAATAACGGATCGTTCCAAAAGCATACTCGTTACGGTTAAGTACCCTAAAGATAAGGTGATTGATCCGAGCACCGGCAACACGAAATCGGTGGTGAATACGGCCAAAGCATCTTATCAACCTTTGGGAGATGCGGCCAAGGAACTGACTGCGAAGGCGGAACACGACTTTATCAAGCAGCCTGGCGGAGGAATATGGATTTACAAGCAAATCTGGAGCGGTCAGGAGAAGGAATTGTCGGAAGGCCAGGAAGTCAGCTTTTATATTGGCGGAGTAGGGAATGCTGCCAATGTCTCTCTGGATAAAGCCGTCATGACAGATATGACACCGAAGGGCATGAAATTGCAGTATATCCGTATTCCAGCCTTTGACGGTGCAGATAAAGATGAGTACGAAATTCAGTACACGTCGAAAAGCACACCTGATGAGAGCGACTGGAAACTCTGGAAGGAATTAAATTTTAAGACACAACACAAGCTGTTGGCAGCAGATCTGAACGCTGACATTCAAGGCATTCGCCTTGTTTTGGGAGACGTACCCGTTGCGTTCCGTCCGCATGATGTTTTAGAACTTCGTTACCAATTAACCTCTTATGATAGTGTCAAACATAATGATTATAAGTATGGAGATTTCCCTCGACTGACAGAAAAGTACCCGCACGATGACTTTACTTATCTGGACAAAAATAACGGCCTTCCTACGAACGAGGAAGCCAAGCAGCACCCGAAGCAGTGGAAACAAACGATTAACTATGCAAGCATGGAATACAGCTTCAATGGCGAGAAGACCGAGTATTTGACGGGGGTTAAGGTATTGGCGGTGGATAAGCGTCCGCTGCTGGAAGTGGATAAATCGGTTGTGAGTGGAAAAAGTACTTCCCCAGGAGGTACGGTTACTTATAGGATCGTTGTAACCAATGCCAGTCCGATTGATGTTCCGTTTCGCGACCCGGTTGTAACGGATCTGCTGCCGAAAGAATTGGAATATGTGCCGGACAGCTTGAAGCTGGGGCCGCTTAACGGCAAGCAGATGCCTGCCCCTGCGTTCTCAGAAGCCAAGCAGGATCAGCAAGGGCGCACGCCGATTACATGGGCGTGGGGTACAGAAGGCAGCAACTCCTTGACGCTGCAGAAGGGCGAAGCGCTCACCTTTACCTTCGAAGCGAGAGTGAAGCCGGATACCCCGACGGGCGAAGTTTACAATGAAGTTGAGGTCACATCAGAACGGCACAACTATATTAACGGGTTGACCAACTTCAAGAACCAGCGCTATAAGGAAGAGAACGGCAAGTGGTATGTATACAACGGAGATAAAATTGATGTGAACGGCATCGATAGCTTGATCTCCGAAAAATGGGTTCAAGGGGATTTGGATAACGGACAATGGTCTAAGTATCCAGATATCGGCAATGTTGCGCCAGGCGGGGAACTTAAGTATAAGATCTCTATAACGAATCGGGGATCAATTGGCGTCAAAAATCTTTTGATCGTAGATGCCCTTCCGCATATCGGTGATCACGGAGTCATCGACAAATCGTCGCGAGGCAGCAAGTGGACCCCGATTCTGAAGGAGCCGATATCGCCTCCGAACGGTGTAACGGTATATTACAGCATCGATGAGGAGATATCGATGTCAGGCGGCAACTGGGATAAAGAGCCTCCGCAAGATATATCGAAGGTGCGAGCCTTAAAGTTCGAATTCGCTGGTGATGTCATACTGGCTCCTGGCCAATCCAAGGAATTGACATGGACAATGCGTGCGCCTGTTGATACGCCTGCAGGCGACGATCAGATCGCATGGAATTCCTTCGGATACACCGCGACTCCGGTCATTAGCGATAAGGCTATGCTCCCGGCAGAGCCGCTCAAGGTCGGCATTAAGATCAAGGGCGATCCAAAGGGAGAGATTGGGGATTACGTCTGGTACGATGAAAATGGCAATGGGATTCAGGATGAAGCACCGGATCATGGTGTTAACGGCGTTCGCGTCGACTTGCATCGCGAGAGTGACGGCAAGGTAATACAAAGCACTGTAACCGGCAATAATCACGAAGGTCAGCCCGGATACTATCTGTTTACTGGCTTGGATGCGGGCAAATACTACGTTACGTTCCACTTGCCGGAAGGCTATGATGCATTTACGGTGAAAGATACGATAACGAATCCAGGGAGAAACTCCAAGGCGAATGTGGAAGGTAGAACAGACATCATTACACTGGAGCAGGGCGGTAAAAATCATAACATTGACGCAGGTCTAATTAAGAAGGATATTCCATCTATTCCGGGCAAGGGAGCCATCGGCAAATATGTATGGATAGACACGAACGGCAATGGGATTCAAGATGAAAATGGTACTGGATTAAATGGGGTTGTGGTCGAATTATATAACCACAATAATGAGAAGCTGACTACGACTGTCACCCATTCCGTGTATTACAGCTCGGTGACAAATTCGGTCTATGATCCGACTGTCACGGGATCGGTCTACGATCCTGCCGTGACCGATTACGTGTATCAGTCTGGTTACTACTTATTTAATGAATTGGATCTCAGTACTTATAAGATTCGATTCATTGCCCCAGAGGGGTATTCGTTCACGAAACGGTATCAGGGAGATGATCGCGCACTCGATTCTGATGCGGATCTGAATGGCTGGTCAGACAACATCGTACTTACGGCGGAACGACCACGGGATCTAACGATTGATGCGGGACTTATTGTAAGAACGGTCAATCCAGATCCGGAACCGGGAACGGGCGGATCTACTGATCCTGGAGGTGGCGGTTCTACAAATCCTGGAACGCCTGTAGAGCCGGGCAAACCGGGCGATCAGGAACGGCCAACGATTCCAGGTACAATTGTAGAACCTGGAACTGGGAATCCAGATAGCGAGACGAAGCCCGACCCAGGCGAAGTGACACAGCCGGATGGCGATACAAAGCCAGATAAAGGTCAAGGTACTGATAAAGATCCAGTTGAAGGAACGAATGAGGATGAAGCGGACGGTACCGATTTGGGCGGGGAGCAGGACGTTGATCGGCAGCCGAATCGCCCGAACGTCTTGCCTAAGACTGGAGAGCAAGCGCCAATTGAACCAATCATCGGTATATTCTTGTGCGCCGCAGCTGTCATCATGTGGAGATTAAGCAAAAGAGGGGCAGCAGATCGTTAACGAATCAGCCGTCGAGGAGCAAAGCTCCTTGACGGCTTTTGTTTGTGCATTGACGGACAAACGTGCGTACAAATTTTCAAAATCATGCGATAAAAAAGTTGCTTTATATTCAAATTTGAATATAATGAATTTATGTTCGCGTTATTCAAATTTGAATATAGAGGTGGTAAGGGTGAGTTCTTCTTCTCGTGCTCGCATAACGGTTATTGGTCTTCTGCTCGGGCTGTTGATTGTGTCGCTGGATCAGACGATACTATCGACAGCCGTGCCGACAATTGTTGCAAAGCTTGGCGGCTTCGAACAGTATGTATGGTTGTTCTCGGCTTATCTGATTGCAAGCGTGGCGTGTATGCCGTTGTTCGGCAAGTTATCTGATATGTACGGACGCAAGCGATTCTATATGCTCGGGATCATCGTATTCATGGTAGGCTCGGCACTATGTGGAATGGCCGGCTCGATGCAGGAATTAATTTGGTATCGTGCAATTCAAGGTATTGGCGGCGGTGCGCTTATGCCCGTTGTATTTACAATTCTGTTCGATATATTCCCAGAGGGAAAACGAGCTAAGATGACAGGGATGTTCGGGGCAGTATTTGGTCTATCCAGTGTGTTTGGGCCCATGGCTGGAGCTTTTTTCTCCGACCACCTGCACTGGCGCTGGATCTTCTACGTGAATCTTCCATTAGGATTGATTGCGCTTCTACTTGTTATGCTTGGCTATCGGGAGACGCTAAGCTTCAAGAAGCAGCGGATTGATTGGCTGGGAACATTCACGCTGGTTGCTGCAATATTGTGCTTCATGTTCGGATTGGAGATGGGGGGCAAGGATTATGCATGGTCTTCCCCGACGATCATCTCACTTTTTGCAGGGGCACTCCTTATGTTTGTTCTATTTATCATTGTCGAGATGAAGGTGCAAGAGCCAGTCGTCCCGCTTGGTTTGTTCAAGAGTAAGCTGTTTACCGCGAGCATGGGGGCAGGGCTGCTAATTGGAATGCTGTTGATGGCAGGAGCGACCTTCATTCCGTTATTCATTCAAGGAGTTGTGGGCGGATCCGCGACGAATGCTAGTACAGTGCTGACGCCGATGATGCTGGCACTCGTCTGCAGCACCGTTACGGCAGGATTTCTGCTGAGAAAGATGTCGTTCCGCAGCATAATGCTTATATCGGGAACATTGCTTCTGCTGTCTGTTGTGCTTTTATCACAGGTAACGCCTGACACCTCCATGTCTACGATGATTGTATATATGATCATGATGGGCTTGGGGATAGGTGCTTCCTTTCCTGTTACCTCGATCGCGGCACAGCATAAGGTGGATTATCAGCAGCGGGGCACAGTCAATTCGCTAGTGCGGTTCTTCCAAACACTTGGCAATACGCTCGGAATCAGTATATTAGGGAGTATTCAGACCTCTTATTTACGAGATCGCTTCGGCGGTGTGCTAACTGATCCAAAGCTTGTGGAGCAGCTTGGCAACCCGCAGGTTCTGCTGCAGGATCAAGTGCGTTCATCCATTCCCGAACCAATTTTGAAACAGTTGACCAGTGTGCTGTCTGATTCCATTGCCCATGTTTATGCGTGGTCCATTCCGATCGCGGTGCTTTCCCTTTTGTTCATTTTGCTTATGGGACGTGTTACAATGATGTCTAAACACTCTCATGGGAGTGCGGCAGCCGCAGAGCAAGGTGGAGAACCTGCGTGATTGCGAATGGCTGTCGTTTCATGAAGGAAGAGGTGGAACACATGTCGATGAAGCTGGCCATACTTGGTTTGCTTATGGAGCAAGATCGCCATCCTTATGAGATGAGTCAGGCTATGAAAGAACGCGAAATGCATAATTATATGAAAATTCAATACGGGTCGCTGTATTATGCCATTGACCAGTTAAACAAATGCGAGTTTATAGAAAAGGCTGAATTCGTTAGCGGTGGTTCTCGCCCGGATAAGACGATTTATCGCATTACGGAAAAAGGAAAGCGTGAGCTTGAAGAACTGCTAATTGAAGAAATGAAAAAGCTGCCTCATTTGAATCATCCCTTTTATGCGGCGCTGTCCTTTGTGAAGTATGCGGATCAGGCTATAGTTATGGAGATTATTCAGAATCGCATTCACATTTATGAGCAGGAAGCAGAACGTATGTGGGCGCTATATGAGGAGCATATCTCATATGCCCCTCGTTCCGTTCTTCATATGTTGTATGGAGGCTATAAATATACTGTAACGGAACTGAATTGGCTGAAAAGCCTTCACGAAGATGCGCTGGCTGGCAAATTAGGCAGTAAGGGCGAACCCTTGCCAGTACAGAAGCAGCATTAATGGAAGTTGTCGAAAGAACGTCTCGGAATGTCGGGGATGTTCTTTTTTTGTTGAATATGAATAAAAGCGAAATGAGCAGGACATCCTTCCCACTAAGGGAGGGGTAACCATATGTTTACAATATCGACTACAAGTTCGGAACGGAAGGGAAACATGACATCGAGATCGGATAAGCGCGCTATCGTATTCACAAGGTTGTCGTTAGGTATTGCTGGAGCGGTGCTGTGTGTAGCAGCGGGTATGCTTATAGCTCCAATGTCTGTCCAAGCGTGGACGACAGAGACGGGTGCATATCAACAAGGAGCGTTAACACAAGCAACGTTGTCCACCCATGCTTCCTCACAGGTGCAGCAAACAAAGAAATTGACCTGGACCTCGAACGCCGCAACTGAAGCGCTGCCGCTTGTGTATGTGCAGCCATTGCCGACGGTCAAAGGGCAGAAGGTGAAGGAAGAGCAGGAACGTCCACATGTGGCGGTTGCAGCGGCCAAACTGACATTCACGGCTGCTGAGCTTGCTCCACAACAGGAGCGCATCATTCGCTCGGTAAAGGTAGTTGCTACTGGCTATACGGCAGGAGCGGAATCAACTGGCAAGGAACCGGGGCATCCAGAGTACGGGATTACTTATTCCGGTGTTAAAGTGCGTCGAGACTATGTGTCAACGATCGCAGCGGATTTATCCGTATTTCCATTAGGAAGCATCCTCTATATTCCGGGATATGGATATGGGATTGTAACGGATATTGGTGGCAAAATTAAGGGAAAGAAGCTTGATCTATTCTTCCAAACAAAGAAGCAGGTATACGGGCAGTGGGGCAAGAAAGAAGTGGAAGTCAAGCTAATTAAACGCGGCAATGGAAAAGTATCGGAACAAATGCTGGACGATTTGAATGCAGCTGTCTTTAAAAATAAAGGGATTCCGGAGTCCATGCTCTAATTGGGACTTTGTTTCATGATGAGCGCTAGGGGTGTGCATTCGAATAATCGAGTGCTGCACTAAGCATAATATCTCCTGTAGGAACGCAAGTTTCTGAATTTGACCCGCCGAAACGCGGAGATGCAGGAGGTGAATGGAAATGCCGAAGAACAACAAAGCGAACCGCATGCAACCTGCTAACGCGAAGTACACTTCTGGTGAGTTTGCAGCACAAAACAACGCTGCTGACATTGAGTTTGGCCAAGAGGTTGCTCCTACAGCAGGTGCTGTAAAAGGAACAGAAAAAGGCATCGTGCAAAAAGTGCAGGAAGCTGATCAACAACAATAATACACCAAGATGCAGCGGCGAGTTATAGACTCAGCCAGGCATCGTAACGAATGGCTGCCCTTGCTTGGGCAGCCATTTTCATTTCATTGGGGAGGTGAAAATCAAAATAGTAATTCATTACCAGTTCCTCGGTCTCGAGACTGAGACAAACTTCCTTCCTCCGTCGCTGGTAGATGGACATGATTTCTCTTACAATTACTACATAATAAATGAAATGACTGTAGAGAAATGGAGGGAACCGTATGAATAATCAGCGTGGCAGATGGTCGGGAGGGTTGTTTCTAATCGCGATCGGCGCTTTCTTTATGCTTAACCAACTTGGTTATATTGATATGGATTTTGGGGAATTGATACGCACATTCTGGCCGGTGATCCTCATCTTAACGGGATTCAATGCGCTTATACAGGGGGCGTTCTGGGGGCTTATCCTTCTAGCCATCGGTGGCTACTTCCAGTTATCGAATTTAGGAGTTCTGACGGTGGATATTGGTTCAGCTATGAGGATGCTCGTTCCATTTATCCTCATTATGGTCGGTGTAGGGATGTTGATTCGTCCACGAAAAAATCGGCATAGAGATAAGTATCGTGATCGTAAGCGTTGGGACGAAGGGTACTGGCATGAACATGGTGGACAACAGGATCGACCGTATAGTGAACCGCGTCCACTAGATGATGACTTTGATCAGACCTTTAATAAGCATTTTAATAAAGATGGTGTATCCGATGTTCCTCCGCCTCCGGGATATGATGAGACTGGATCGGCAGTAGGCGGGGATAGCGACAGACGCTATCAAGAACCGTTTGGACGCAATCAAAGTCAATCATCTGATTATGATCCATTTTCGTATAAGGGATCAGTACCACCGCCACCACCGCCGCCTCCGCCAATGGGCTCGGGATCGAAGTTCGACACGGTGAACAAGTCAGGCTTTATCGGTGATATTCATTTAGGCTCTGATTATTGGGAATTGAAGCCGATGAACATCTCGCATTTCATTGGTGACACGGTAATCGACTTGACGAAGGCGCAAGTGTCGTACGGCGAGACGAAGATCAATGTTTCTTCTTTTATAGGAGATGTGAAAGTATATGTTCCGAATGATATGGATCTTGGTGTAGTGGTAAGTTCAAGCTCCTTCCTTGGCGATGTGAGAGTATTCAATCAGGAGAAGGAAGGGTTCATGAACAATCTGCAAGTGGAGACTCCCTATTATTATGAAGCAGGCAAGAAAGTGAAAATCTCCGTCAGTACCTTCATAGGAGATGTAAAGGTCATGAAAGTGGGGTAGTGCAATCATGGTGTCACGCTGGTTTCGCAGCACGAAGAGTGTCAAGTGGGAGCTGCTTCTCACCTTTGTGATTTCAGGCTGCATTATCATGAGTGTGTTCTGGATTGGCTTCGTCTATGGAGGTTCCTGGTATAGTGGGATGAACTGGTGGCTGTTCGGTATTGTGACGGTCATCATCGTATCGGTCATTATGGGTTATGTCGCAGGCGTGCGCCTTCAGCGCCGCCTGGACGTGCTTCACGATAGTATGATGCAGGTGATGAAGGGCAATTGGGCAGAGCGGATTCCGCTTGGCGATGAAGAGTCATTTGCTCGCTTGTATGAAGACTTCAATACGATGGTAAGCGGGATGGAACAGAAGCTTCGCATCTTGCAGAAGATGTCCGAGCAGCAAGTAATGGATCGGGAGCGGGAATGCGAGGCTGTTGTGCTGGAGGAACGAAGACGTCTAGCGAGGGATTTGCATGATACAGTCAGTCAGCAGCTATTTGCACTTCATATGGCTTCCTCTTCCTTGACGAAGGTCATGGACATGGATATGGATCGGGCGAAGAAGGTGGTTGGCCATCTTGTTGAGATGTCCCATACCGCACAGCGCCAAATGCGCGGCTTAATTGCACAGCTGCGGCCGCTTGAGCTCGACGGCAAGACATTGCAAGAAGCATTGGGACGCTGGTTCCCTGACTATTGCCGGCAGAATGGCTTGCAAGGTAAAATTGATATTGAACTGAATTGTGAGTTGTCGGAAGCGAAAGAACATCAGTGCTTCTTAATGATTCAGGAAGCTATGGCCAATGTAGTCAAGCACGCGAAGGCGACGAAGGTTACCTTGACTCTGCAGGAGACGCCGAATCAGATTATTCTTGCTGTGGCAGATGATGGTCAAGGGTTCGATCTTCAGAGTGCGTCATTCAAGGCAGGAAGCTATGGATTGACGACGATGCGAGAGCGGGTGGATAAGCTTGGCGGTCACATGGATCTCATTAGCCGTCCGGGAGCGGGAACGACGATTCGCGTACATATCCCACGATTTGAACAAGTAGAAGAACAAACAAACGGCGGAGATCATTCCGATAAAGAAATATGTGAGTAACGGAGAACGGACGGGAGGCGAATCGGTTGGGGGATAGGACATCGGTATTTCTTGTGGACGATCATGAAATGGTACGGCTAGGTCTTCAAACGTACTTAATGCTCGATCCGGAGATTGAAGTCATTGGCGAGGCTAGTGGAGGTAGAGAAGCGATTGCTGCCATCCAAGCGATGGCCAGTCGGAATGAGCCGCTGCCTGATTTGATTCTTATGGATTTAATGATGCCTGACTTGAACGGGGTAGAGACGACAAGAGAGCTTATCGCTCAGTTTCCGAATTTGCGAATTGTCATGCTGACCAGCTTCATGGAAGATGAGCAGGTTGTCGAAGCGATTCAGGCGGGGGCAGTCAGTTATGTGCTCAAGACGGTGTCGGCTGAAGAACTGGTATATGCGATTCGTGGCGCGCTGCAGGGCAGACCAGTTATGAGCGGTGAAGTATCGCAGGCATTGACCCGTGGGCTGCGCAAGCGTGCAGCACAGCCGGATGACGAGGGACTGACGGAGCGGGAGAAGGAAGTGCTGCTGCTTATTGCTGATGGCAAGACGAACAAGGATATTGCAGATGAGCTCCATATCAGCATCAAGACGGTTAAGACACATGTATCGAATCTTCTTATGAAATGTGAGCTGCAGGATCGTACACAGCTTGCGGTATTCGCTCATCGTAAAGGGTGGGTTAAAAACGAATAATTTCGTCTATCCTGTAAATAGACGTAGTAGTTGTGAACGTGATGCCTCAGTTTTCTAGATATATGATATTCTAGGTCTAGACACTAACAGATTTGAACTGTGCTGTTTATTGCGTCGACAGGAATTGCAGAACAGGCCGAAGGGCCTGTTTTTTTGTCGAACTTTTGTATGATCATCTTTTATGGTGTTTTATATTGTTTTTAAGCTAGGATTAAGGTTTATCGTCCATTATATAAACATATCATTACGATACTTCATTTGATACGAGTACATTAGGAGGTAGGCAAAATGGACGAACAAAAACGCAATTTATTTCGTGCATCCGACAAGGATTCTCATACATCAGCATCAGACGACAGCGCTGCTCGACAAGAGCACGATGGCAGCCTGAGTGAAGAACAGGAACTGGGCAAGCAAAATGAACGTTACTACTACGCCTACGGCCCTTATCAATCCGTAAAACAAGAAGAACCTTCGAGAACCACAACATCGACAGATACGACTGGACGTATGAATGATGTGCAGGTAACGCCGCCGAATCCAGTTAAGCCGCTTCCATTCTCCAGCGCTACGCAGCAGGGTGGGGCTCAAGCGGGTGGATACGTGGCTCCGAATATGCGTGGTGACGGAGGAGGACAATCTGCTCCACCGCAAGGTGATTGGAACTTCAAGGATTCGAAGCGTAAGAAGGGGACTTCCTTCAAGGCAATATTTGCTTCCTTCATGGCAGGGGCACTCGTCATTACGGCGCTTATGATTACGGCTGACAAGACGAACCTGTTTACGGGCGGAACGGCGCTTGCGGGTGAGGGCGCTGGAAGCAGTGCGGCAGGAGCGAATGCGGTGCAAACCAATGGTCCTGGAACTACGCTGCCGAACGGCTCGAACAGTGTAGCGGATGTATTTAAGAAAGCTAGTCCTGCTGTCGTGAAGATCGAGACATTTGCAACGACAAGAGGGCAAAGTGGTGGTGGCAGCAATCCGTGGACGGATGACCCGTTCTTCCGCCAATTCTTCGGAGACAGCTATGGGAATGACAATTCCCGCCAGGATGTGAAGCCGAAGCTGCAGCCTCTTGGAATCGGAACAGGGTTCATTTTTGATAAAGAAGGTTATATATTGACGAATCAGCACGTGATTGAAGGTGCGGAGGCGATTCAGGTACAGGTGGAAGGAAACAAGGAGCCGATTAAGGCAGAGCTGCTGGGACACAGCAAGGACTTGGATTTGGCAGTACTGAAGATTGAAAGCAAGGGCGATCTTCCTACTGTTAGCCTTGGCAATTCTGATGCAACTCAAATCGGAGATTGGCTTGTTGCAATCGGCAACCCGTCTGGATTCGATCATACGGTTACTGTTGGTGTACTTAGTGCACGCGAACGCAAAATCAATGTTGACGATAACGGCAGCGCTCGTGAATACCAACACTTGCTTCAGACAGATGCATCGATCAACCCTGGTAACTCTGGCGGTCCGTTGTTGAACATGCAGGGCGAAGTTATCGGCATGAACGTAGCGGTAAGTCGCCAGGCGCAAGGGATTGGGTTTGCGATTCCATCGAATGTGATGAGTAAGGTTGTTGAGGACTTGAAGAACAAACGCGAGATTGCGAAGGAGCCTCTGCCATTTATCGGTGCAACACTCATTACGATGACAGATGATATTGCAGAACGATTAGGTATGAATCTAATTAAGGGGTCTCTCGTGAGTGAAGTGTTGTTCGGTACTCCTTCTTATGAGGCAGATTTGCGCGCTTATGATATCATTACCGGTATGGATGGGACTAAATATACAACCAAGGAAGAGCTAATTGAACAGATTAGCAAGAAGAAGGTTGGCGATACCGTTAAGCTTCAAGTCGTACGCAACGGCAAGTCGATCGATGTGAATGTGAAGATTGGCGATAAGAACAAATTCACGAAACAATTGCAGCAATAAGGGGAAGGGAGTGCGTCACGACATGAGCAATGGCACTTGAAGGACGCATCCCCCTAAGTATAAAGATAGGAAGCACAGAATGGCTTATGCGATTTCTGGCTTCCTTTTCGCTTTATTGGCAGAATAACAAATGATTTGCATATTTGATGGAAATCGGAAAAAGGGGATGAGTATGATGCGATCAACGATACTGGTAATTGACGATGATGAGAAAATTACCTCCATGCTTCGAAGGGGGTTGGTGTTTGAAGGGTACGAGGTGCGCACGGCCTCGAATGGATCGGAAGGGCTGCGGGACATGATGCTGCATGAACCAGACATGGTCATATTGGACGTCATGATGCCCGAAGTTGATGGATGGGAAGTATGCCGCCGCATGCGTGAAGGGGGCAGCAGTGTGCCTGTGCTCATGCTGACGGCTAAGGATGAGGTGCAGGATCGCGTGAAGGGGCTTGATAACGGGGCAGATGATTACTTGGTCAAGCCGTTTGCACTTGAAGAGCTGCTTGCACGTGTCCGTGCCCTGTTGCGGCGTCGCAGTGATAGTGAAGGGGGATCGCATCGCCTAACATTCGAGGATATTGTGCTGGACTTACATACACGTGAAGTTCAGCGGGACGGCAAGGCGATCGAGCTTACAGCGAAGGAATTTGAACTGCTCCATCTATTCATGCAGAACCCGAAGCGGGTACTGCCGCGCGATATGATTATGGAGAAGATATGGGGATATGATTACAGCGGTGAATCCAATGTGTTGGAAGTATATATTGCCATGCTTCGTCAGAAGACAGAGGAGCATGGAGGCAAACGCATCATATTAACGATCCGTGGGACGGGCTATGTATTGAGAGGGGACAGTTAGATCGATGTCAATTCGCTTGCGGCTTACAGTCTGGTATTCGGCTTTGCTTGCCTTTACCTTATTTTTGTTCGGGATTGCGATTTATACATTTGTCGACTACAACATCTATAAAGATATTAAGACCCGCATTTCCAACCAGATGGATCAATTGTATATCCTCCCATCTATCGATTGGGAACGTTCCCAGCTGAATTGGGATGTTCAGCAGTCTAATCGGTTAAATAATGAGGAAGTGTTTTTTCAGACGATTAACTTCAGTTCAGGCAAGCTAATTCGTTCTGATAATTTGAAGTCCCTCAATCTGAAGCTGCCTGTTCCGTCGAATCCAAGCCAAATTAAAGCAGGTATCCGTAAGGTTGAAGTGCAATCGTTTCAATTTCTCGTGTATGAGAAGCTGTTGAAGCTGGAGAACAATGATACGATTATCGGAGCTGTACAGGTCGCTGCCTTTACCGGACATGAGGCTCGATTTATGCGTGAACTAAGGAGTATTCTCGTTGTTGCGTCCATGGTTACCGTTGTACTGGCGTTCTCACTAGGGCTCTTCTTGGCGCAGAAATCATTACGTCCGATTGAGAACATTATTAAAGCGACAGACCGGGTTCAGAAGGGTGCGGATCTCAGTGTAAGAATTCCGCGCGTCGGGCCGCCGGATGATGAGGTTGGTCAATTGACTGACCGCATTAACAGTATGCTCGGGCGGATGGAAGCCTTCTATAATGAGCTTGACGAGGCATACCGGGCACAGCGCAGATTCGTTTCTGATGCATCGCATGAACTGCGCACACCGCTGACTACGATTCGGGGAAATGTTGATCTGCTTGAGAAGATGTGGCTGCAAGAAAGCGGGACTCTGTCGTTAACGGAAGTAGACAAGCAGCAAATGTCTATGGAGGCGTTAAGCGACATAGCAGATGAATCGCGTCGAATGAGCAGGCTCATCAATGATATGCTGTCACTGGCTCGGGCGGATGCCGGTTATGTGATGGAGAAGTCGATGATTGAATTGAAGTCTCTCGTGGAGGAAGTTGTGAGAAGAGCGCAATTCTTGCCGCGCAAGGCGGAATGGATTCTTGGAGATATAGAAGCAATCGAACAGAAAATAGTGTACGGCAACAAAGATTATTTGCAGCAGATGCTGTTCATCTTCATCGAGAATGCATTCAAATACACAGATGGCGGGTTTGTGCGTCTGGATGCGATTATTCAGGACGAGCAAATTGGCTTGAAGGTGCAAGATACGGGAATGGGCATGAATCAGAAGGAAGTTCCGTATATCTTTGAGCGATTCTATCGTGCTGACATATCTCGCGGCGTTACTTCCGGAACGGGGCTCGGTCTGTCGATTGCGAAATGGATCATAGATGAGCACCGCGGTTCTGTGGAAGTAGTCACGAAGCCAAATGAGGGAACGACGTTCATTATCTGGCTGCCGCTTGCTTCGGTCGACGAATGCGAGGAAGTTCCGGTATAATGAAGATGCCGGATGCTTGTGGTGCAGTTTCATTGCAGCTCTTATAGCAGACGAAGCGATTGGAAGGGAAGCAGGTGTACTTGTGGAAGTAATGAAAATAACACCGCGCGGTTATTGCTATGGTGTTGTTGATGCAATGGTCATTGCACAGCAAACCGCACGCAATCTGGATTTGCCGCGGCCTATCTATATATTGGGCATGATTGTGCACAACAGTCATGTGACGAACGCATTCGAGGATGAGGGCATCATTACGCTTGATGGCCCGAACCGGATGGAAATCCTGGATCAAGTAGAGTCGGGGACGATTATCTTCAC